>JBCCGX010001141.1:0-3405 GCA_039029035.1 Acidobacteriota bacterium
CCGGGTCGGGATTCGAGGCCTTTGATCTCAGCTGCCATATCGGTGCGCTCGCGCGGGCACGACACCATCGAAGAACACCGGGAGTTGCCCTGTTGATCCTACCGGACGGCTATGAGCTGAGGTCGGTCTTGAGCCAGGGGTCCTCCCGTGCGGTGTGCCGCGCCCGCGAAGTGGCCAGCGGCGACTCGGTCGTCATCAAGGCGCTGCTCGATCGTCGTGCGAGCGCGCGCGAGCAAGGCTTGCTACGTCACGAGTATCGCCTGTTGCGCCGCTTGGATCTGCCCGGGATTGCCGGCGGGCGTGGGCTGGAGAAGCACGACGGGCGGCCCTACCTGGTGATGGACGACCTGGGCGGGCTGTCGCTGGCGTCGTGGATGGAAGTAGAACGTCCCGATCTGAGCCGCTTCTTGCGCTTCGCGCAATCCTTGACCGACAACCTGGCGCAGCTGCATCGGGCGCGGGTGATCCACAAGAACATCAACCCGCGCCACATCCTGGTGCATCCCGAGTGCCTCACCACCCACCTGGTCGACTTCAGCATCGCCTCGCGCCTGCAGCACGAGATGCAGGAGTACAGCGGACCGAGCGTCCTCGAGGGCGCGCTGCCCTACATCTCGCCGGAGCAAACCGGGCGAACGAATCGAACCATCGACGTCCGCACCGATCTCTACTCCTTGGGCGTCACGTTCTTCCAACTCCTCGCCGGCCGCTTGCCCTTCGACGCCAAGGACGACCTGGAGTGGATCCACTGCCACATCGCCTTGCCCCCGCGCCCACTGCAAAAAGTCTGTCCGGACTGTCCTCCCGCCCTCGGGTCGATCGTGATGAAGCTCCTCGCCAAGGCGGCCGAGGATCGCTACCAGAGTGCCGAAGGCCTGCTGCACGACCTCCGCGCTTGCGAGAGGATGCCCGCCGACCGGCAGGACGCTTTCGTCCCCGGCGGCTCGGACCCCTCGGAGGAGCTCCACTTGCCCCAGGCCCTCTATGGCCGGCAAGCACAGGTCGACGCCTTGCGCAACGCCTTCCTGGCGGTGAGTGAGGGTGAGACGGCCATGATGCTCGTGGTCGGGCCACCCGGGGTCGGCAAGACGTCGCTGATCGCCGAGATTCACCCCTCGATCACCCGCCTGCGGGGCTACTTCCTGTCCGGTAAGTTCGACCAATACAAACGGGACATCCCGTACGCCAGCCTGATCCAGGCCTTCGGCAAGCTGGTCCGCCTGTTACTCACGGAGAGCGAGGACGCCCTCGAATCGTGGCGGCAGAGGATCCTCGACGCCCTGGGCGAGAACGCCGGCGTCATCGTCGAAGTGCTACCCGACATCGCCCTGATCATCGGCGACCCACCGCCGGTGGCGGTGCTCGATTCGGCCGAGGCCGACCATCGGCTGCATCGCGCCCTACAGGACTTCGTGCGCCTCTTCGCCAGCCCAGAGCACCCCCTGGCGATTTTCATGGACGACCTGCAGTGGGCCGATTCGGCGACCCTCAAACTGCTGCATTTGCTGTGCATCGACCCGGACAGCCGCTATGTGTTCCTGCTCGGTGCTTACCGCGACAACGAAGTCGACGCGGCCCATCCTCTCAGCCAGACCCTCAAGCGGATCGAAGAGAGTGGTGCGCCGCTCGACTCGCTGCAGTTGGAGCCTCTGGCTCGGCAAGATGTCGAGCGCTTCGTGACCGACACGCTGCGACAAGAGGGTGCGAGCACCACTCAGCTGGCCCACTTCGTACATGAGAGGACTCTCGGCAACCCGTTCTTTGTCGGCCAGCTTTTGCGGGAGCTGCACGCTTCGGGCCTACTGCGCTACGACCTGGCGGCGGACGGTTGGACCTGGGATCTCGATCAGATTGAGACCCTCGGTTTCACCGACAATGTCGTCGAGCTGATGGCGGAGAAGATCCAGCGTCTGGCTCAACCGAGCCAGGACATCCTGACCTTGGCCGCCTGTATCGGTAGCACCTTCGACATCGAAACCCTCGCCATCGTCGCAGCGCAGTCGCCGAATGAGGTCATGGCGCGGCTGTGGCCGGCCTTGCAGGACGGGCTTGTCTTGCCGCGGGACGACGCGTTCAAAGTGCTGCAGCGGGCTGGCGATCAGGATCTCTCTGCTGCCACGAATACAGCGGCGATCTCCTGCCGCTTCGTCCACGATCGCGTCCACCAAGCGGCCTACTCGCTGATCGAGGCGAACGAGCGGCAGCGAGTGCACCTCCAGGTCGGCCAGCGTTTGCTCGCCACCGAAGGGGCGGTGGACGACCGGCTCTTCGACATCGTCAACCATGTCAACTTCGGCGCCGAGCGGGTCGTCACACCCGAGGACCGGCTGACCATGGCGCGGCTCAACCTGTTGGCAGGCATCAAGGCGAAGAACGCCACCGCCTACGATTCCGGCCTGGCCTACGCGCGCGCCGGCATTCGCTTCCTGCCGGAACCCGCTTGGGAGACCACCGCCGACCTGGCCTTCGAGCTCTATACCACCGAGACCGAGTGTGCCTACTTGCTGGGCGACTTCGACCACGCCGAGACGCTGTCTGGCCTGCTCCTAGACCAATCGCGCGATCGGCACCAGAAGGCCCGAATTTTCAATCTTCGGATCGCTTTCTATTCCAGCGTCGGACGTTTCAAGGATTCGATCGCCGCAGGGATCGAGGGGCTCGAGCTCTACGGTATTCGGTTGAGTGACGAGGCCGGCGACGTGCACGGGGCGATCGAGCGCGAGCTGACCGAGATCCAGCGCCAGATCGGTGATCGCCCGCTGAGCGAGCTCCTCGACCTGCCGCCGATGACCGACCAGGCGTTGGAAGACTGCATGCAGCTGATGATGAACCTGACCACTCAGACGTACATCGCCGACCAGGAGTGGTTCCCCCTGATCGCCGCCAAGATGGTCAATCTGACCCTGCGACACGGCAACTCTCGGGTCTCGCCCTTCGCCTATGGCTACCTCGGAGTGATTCTCGGCACCTTTCGCGGCGACTACCGGACCGGTCGCGAGCTCGGCGATCTCTCCCTGGCCCTGGCCGATCGCTTGGACGAACCCAAGCTCTACAGCAAGCTGTACTGGATCCTCGGCGGTCTCAACAACCACTGGTCCCGCCCGATGCGGTCCGACGTGCCGCTGCTGCGCAAGAGTATCGAGCACGGTCTCGAGTCGGGGGACTACGTCTTCGCCAGTTGGGCCCACTACTACCTGGTGGTGAGCCTGCTGTTGTCCGGCGCCCGCTTGTCCCGCATCCTGGCCGAAGCGGACGATGCCCTGGCTTTCTTCCGCCGAGTCAAGAACAAGACCTATGCCGACCTCGAAGAGATCGTCCGTAATGTGGTGCTGAACCTGCAGGGTGTCACGCCGGATCGGATGTCCCTGAGTCGCGAGGACTTCGACGAAAAGGCTTGCCTCGAGG
>JBCCGX010001142.1:0-3400 GCA_039029035.1 Acidobacteriota bacterium
CCTTTCTCCAAGCCGTCAGCGCGATCGGCGCTGTCATAGCGGGCGCCCGAGGGCAGAAAGGACCAGGGGAAGTGGGGCAGGGTCGAGTGCAGAAAGTGGACCGTTGGCCGGTCGCCTGAAGGCGTCGCGCAGATCGTCTGCAAAAAGGAGGCGAAGATCTGCGGCCGTCGTCCGATCTCCTTCCACGCGGCTCGTTTGTTGTGCTTGTTGGCGAAGGCCTCGAAGTGCCCCCATTGGTTGGTGATCGAGGGCAGTCTCGCGGTCAGGTCTGCGGGCAGCAAGGTGTGCGGGTAGACGACGGCCGAATCGGTCAGCAGGCGCCGCAAGCGTAGGCCCGCAGAGGCGTCGAGCTCGCTCGATGGGCAGAGCTGCCAAGGGCAGAGCCTGGTCCTCGTTTCGAAGACGTTCAACGAGTAGGCATCGCCCAGCAGGGTGAAAAGACTGTTCGGGTAGATCGTTGCCGTCGCCAGGCGATGGCGACCGCTGTCTTCGTCGAGGTAGCGGCCGGTGAGTATCGCCGGCAAGGCGAAGATCGTCGATTCGGCGGTCGTGGTGGCGTTACGAAACCAATGCGATGTGGCACGCAAAGCTGCGAAGTTGGGGTAACGCTCAGCGTCGATGTCGTAGGTGGTGTCCATCAGGGTGGGTAGCGAGAGCTCGTCGAAAACCGCCAGCACCACCGGGATCTCAGCTTCGATCTCGACCGGCTCCCGAGAGGTCAGGGGCTCGGGTCGAACGACCTTCTTGGCGGGTGAAAAGAAGAGAAATGCGATAACGAAGACCAGCGGCGCCGGGCTCAGCCAGGTGAGGAAAGCCCTGAAACCGGCCGCGCGCTCATAGAGCAAGGCGGTCGCAAAGCCGAGGGCCAGAGCGAGCAGAACCCATACGACGCCGGGCAAGAATTCGAAGCCTTTGAAGAGCTGCAAGAAGATCGCGGCAGTGAGACAAGCGCCCATCAGGGCGTGCAACAGGCGACCCGCCTCGGGGGCGATGCGTTGCGCCAGCCAGCCGAGCGCACCGACAAGAGCTGGCGGTAGACCGCAGAGAGCGATGGCGTACGCCACGATTTCGGACGGGCGCGCGTCGTGCACGACGAAGAAGTGAGGATGACGGCCGAGCAGGTCGAGCAGCGGCTGGGCCACGGCAAAGCCCCACAAAGCGAAGAGGTGTAAGTGCGCCGCTGCTTGGCCTGCTGACTGTGGCACCTTGACCTGACGGTTCATTGCATCGAGCACCCTTGGATCTCCGCCCACCCGGGCTCAAGGATCTTCACCGACTCGCATTGCGTTCTTTCTCATCTGTTCGAGCGCTTGTCGGGCTGCGGTGACAACATGGGACCAGTTTGCCCCATCGGCCACAACGGCTTCCAACAAGGGCTCTGCACGAGGGTCCCCGAGATAGCTCAGAGCGCCGATCGTCTCTTCTTGCAGCGATCGGATTTCCAGCGCCTCGGCCAAGACCGGCAAGACCCTGGGATCCTTGCGGTAGGCGAAAGCGATTGCCGCGACCTTTTGCGATTCTGAGGGTGCGGAGGAGAAGGCGTGCTCCAGTACCTGCAGCGCTTGCGGTGTCGCGATCGAAGCGAGGCTGCGCGCGGCCTTGGTCCGCAGGCTAACCCGCACCATACCGACCGGCAACGAACCTGCACTGATGGGTACGTACTTTTCGGCCTTTTCGAAGATCGCCTGCAGTGGAGCGACCGCACGCGGGTCGCCGACCGCTCCAAGTGCCTCTGCCGCAGCGACCCGAACAGTCCACGTTGGATCCTGAAGTCTGTAGATCAAGGGCTCGACAGCGCTCGGGTCGCCCAATCGGCCCAGGGCACCGGCTGCACGGTCACGAACGAAGAAGGCCGCATTCGAGAGAGCGGCCAAAAGAGCCGGGAGGGCTCGCGGGTCGTCGCTATAACCCAGGCCGAATATCGCCGCCGCGGTACCTTCGACGTCCAACGGATTGTCCTTGGCGAGCAAGGCATCAATGGCCTCAGGTGTACCGATGCGGGCCAGAGCGCATGCGGCACTCGCAACGATCCTGAAGTATTGCTGTGGCGATCCGTCCCCATCGGTCAATCCATAGGTCTTACCGCGCAACGAGCGCAGGAGTGGCCGCACCGCGCGCGCATCGCCGATCTGGCCGAGAGCTCTTGCCGCGGCAACCTGGACCCGATCGTTGCGATCACGAAGACGCCTGATCAACGGCTTGACGGCGTCGACCGCTTGTAGACCGCCCAGCTTTTCCACCGCTCGTTGGCGCTCTTGGGTCTCGCTCGACCGAAGTTGCTGGATCAGCGCTTTGGAGTGCATTTCCCTATTGAAACGTCAGGTTGCCCCACCGACATCTTGCAGGCTGCATCGTACCAGCGCCAGAGTGGAACCCGGCATCTCGCCGGTCGGCATGCAGGGGCGGGCGAAGTCCGTCGACAGAATGGGCGGTCGCAACGGTCATCGCCGGTGTTTCGAGATTCTCCGACCTCGGCGCGGAGAGCGAAGCCCTTCGTGTAGTATGTAGAGGACTTGACGGGGTGCCCTTGGGCTGAGATCGCGATTCGCGAAACCCGCTGAACCTGATCTGGGTCATACCAGCGTAGGAATCAAGATTCTCACTGCTCGCTGGCCCGCCCAGATCATCCACCCGTGATGATCAGGAGCAGAAGCATGTCGCAACCGCAGCCAGAGCAGGTCGCGCCGGACGCCAGCACTCGGGAGCCTTTCCCGTCCTCGACGAAAGTCTATGTCTCGGGGACGCACGACGGTGTCGAGGTCCCGATGCGTGAGATCGCCTTGACCGATGGCAGCTCCGTGCGGGTCTACGACACCTCGGGGCCGTATTCCGATCCGAAGGCCGAGGTCGATATCGCTCGCGGGCTACCGCGCTTGCGCGAAGGGTGGATCGACGGGCGTGGTGATGTGGAGCAACTGGCCAACTTCACCTCGGCTTTCACCCAGGCGCGGCACGATGCGGCGAAGGGCAATACTCCGCTGTTCGACAAGGTCCCGGCGCCGCGGCGGGCGCGCGGCCAGGTCGCGGTGACCCAGCTGGCCTACGCCCGGCAGGGTCAGGTGACGCCGGAGATGGAGTACATCGCAATCCGCGAGAATCTCGGCCGCCACGAGGTCCGCGAGAGTCTGCGGGCTCAGCACCCCGGTGAGAGCTTCGGCGCCCGCATCCCGCAAGACATCACCCCGGAGTTCGTGCGCGACGAGGTGGCGGCGGGGCGCGCCATCATCCCGGCGAACATCAACCATCCGGAAATCGAGCCGATGATCATCGGCCGCAACTTTCTGGCCAAGGTCAACGCCAACATCGGCAACTCAGCGGTGACCTCGTCGATCGCCGAGGAAGTCGACAAGATGATGTGGGCGATCCGCTGGGGCGCCGACACGGTGATGGATCTCTCCAC
>JBCCGX010001143.1:0-3400 GCA_039029035.1 Acidobacteriota bacterium
GGGCGAGTGCACTATGGTCGGACTCGAACGAGTGCCATGCGGTCGGCAGGCCCGGCACCAGATCGTCCACCGGCGTGAAGTCACCGAAGACGATGCGGTGCGTCACCGCCGACAGGTTCTCGCCAAAGAATGGCTTCTTGCCGGTCAACAGCTCGTAGAACATGACGCCGAGCGAGAAGATATCGGCGCGGTGGTCGACTGCCTGGCCTTGGATCTGCTCGGGCGACATGTAGTTCGGCGTACCGAGCAGTTGCCCCTCCATGGTGAGGTTCGATGTCTCGACCCGGGCGATGCCGAAATCGGTGATCTTCGCCTGCTGGTCCGAGGTAATGATGATGTTGGCCGGCTTGATGTCGCGATGGACGACGCCCTTCGAGTGCGCGAAGCCGAGGCCGTCGGCGATCTGCGCCACCACTTCGATAGCGAACTTCGGATCGAGCCGCTGGCGCTGCATGAGGATCTTCAGATCCGTGCCCTCGACATACTCCATGGCGATGAAGAAATCGCCGCCCGGCTCGACCGCCACGTCATGGATCGTGACGATGTTGGGATGGGTCAGAATGCCGGCACTCTGGGCCTCACGCAGAAAGCGCTCGCGAAACTGCTCGAGCTCTTCGTCACCGGCCGAGTAACCGAGGCGGAAGGTCTTGAGAGCCAGCTGGCGACCGATCAGCGGATCGCGGCCCAGGTAGACCACCCCCATCGCGCCCTTGCCCAGCTCACCGAGGATCTCGTAGCGGCCTAGCGTTTCAGGAGTCATCCCGGAGGGTCCGGTCCAGCTTTCGAAGCGTGATCGTGGTCTAAACGGTGGTCACTCAGGAGAGTCCGCGCGCGATCCTGTCGGCCACTCCAAGCTCTTGGTGCCGCCTCCCGGCACTTGGGATTATTCGCCGAGGATACTACGGTTTGCCGACAGCTGCCGCATTCGCCGGCCCGCCTCTTCCCCGGATCGCGATCGATGTTATATTGGCCGGCCTTATCTTTAAATCGTCCAAGGAGGTTCCAGGATGCAGGTCGATAGCCCGGAGCAGATCCGGAACATCACCCTCGCAGGGCACGCTGACACGGGGAAGACCACCCTGGCGAGCGCCTTGCTCTATACCAGCGGCGTGGTCAACCGGATGCAACGGGTAGAGGACGGCAACACCACGACAGACTTCGATGCCCAAGAGATCGAGCGCGGCAACTCGATCAGCCTGGCGCCGTGCTTCGCCCCCTGGCGCAAGCACAAGATCAACGTCGTCGACGCCCCGGGCTCGGGCATGTTCGAGGTCGAAGGGCGCGCTGCGGTCCGCGCGACCGACACCGCCGTCCTCCTGGTCAACGCAGTATCCGGTGTCGAGGTGGCGACCGAGCGCATGTGGAAGTATGCCGAGACCCTCGAGCAACCGGTCGTCTTCCATGTCAACAAGATGGATCGTGAGAACGCCGACCTCGATCGGGTCATGGAAGCCCTGGGAAAACATTTCGGTCAAGGGGTCGTGCCGCTGCACTTCCCACTCGGTCAAGAGCACGATTTCGAAGGCGTCGTCGATCTGATCGACGGCCAGGCCTACCGCTATACCAACGACGGCGACGGCCAGGCCGAGGCCTCGGATCCGCCGGCCGAGCTCGCCGACGCGATCGAAGAGTGGCGCTCCAAGCTCGTCGAAGGCATTGCCGAGACGGACGACGCGCTGATGGAGCGCTACTTCGAAGAAGGCAGCCTGACGGCCGACGAGCTGCGGCAAGGCCTGCGCAACGCCATTCGCGCCCGCACCCTCTTCCCGGTGACCCTCGGGGCCGCGGCGCGCGGCGTCGGCACATCGCGCTTCCTCGACGCCGTCACCGACTACCTGCCGTCACCCGCCGACCGCCCCAGCTTTCCAGCCACCGATGTCGGCGGGGAATCAGTCGAGGTCAGCACCGGCAGCGATGAGCCGGTGAGCGCCTTGATCTTCAAGACCTACAACGATCCGTTCTCCGGCAAGATCTCGGTCCTGCGGGTGGTGAGCGGTGAGCTGTCCTCGGACTCGACCCAGTGGAATGCCCGCGCCGAAGAGACCGAGAAGATCGGCCAGCTGCTCCACATGCAAGGCAAGCAGAGCACCCCTGCGAGCAAGCTGGTGGTCGGCGACATCGGCGGTATCGCCAAGCTCAAGCACACTCTGAGCGGCGACACGGTCTGTGCCAAGGAGCGTCCGGTGAAGCTGGGCTGGCTAGACATCCGTCCCCCCTCGATGTCCTTTGCCGTCGAGCCCAAGTCCAAGGGTGACGAAGAGAAGATCTCCGATGCGCTGCACCGGATGATGGAAGAGGATCTCGGTCTGCACAGCGGTCGCGACCCCCAGACCCACGAGTTCTTGCTTTCGGGGGCCGGCCAGCTGCACGTCGAGCTGGCGGTGGCCAAGCTGCATTCTCGCTTCAAGGTCGATGTCATCCTTCACCCGCCCAAGGTGCCCTATCGCGAGACCATTCGGCGACCGGCCGACGGTCACGGACGGCACAAGAAGCAGACCGGTGGTCGCGGCCAGTTCGCCGACTGCTCGATCAAGATCGAGCCGTTGCGCGATGGCACAGACTTCGAGTTTGCCGACGAGATCTTCGGCGGTGCGATCCCGCAAGGCTTCCGGCCGGCCGTCGAGAAAGGCATCCAGGAAGCGCGCCAGAGAGGTTTTCTCGCCAGCTTCCCGGTCGGACAGTTCAAGGTTCGCCTGCTCGACGGTCAGTACCACGATGTCGACTCCTCCGAGATGGCGTTCAAGATCGCTGGCTCGATGGCCTTCAAGGATGCCATGGCGAAGGCCGCACCGACCCTCCTCGAGCCGATCATGGCGGTAGAGATCCGAACCTCGGAAGAGTTCATGGGCGACGTAATGGGTGATCTGTCGCAGCGCCGCGGCAAGCCTCAGGGCATGGAGGCTCTGGACGATCGCCAAATCATCAAAGCGACCGTTCCCATGTCCGAAATGCTGGATTACGCGCCGGCCTTGCGCTCGATGACCCAGGGGCGCTCGAACTTCACCATGGAGTTCTCGCACTACGAGGACGTCCCGAAGCAGATCCAAGAGAAGATCATCGCCGAGGCCAAGAAAGACGACGAGGCCTAGCAGGCTGCGGCTGCCAGGAGTCTTTTGCGATGGGCAAGGAGACTCCTGGCGCTACCGCCCTCGCCAAAGCTCTGCGCAACATCGGCCCAACTTCGGCCCGGTGGCTGCTGGCGATCGGTGTGGAGTCGCTGCACGATCTCGAGACGATCGGATCCGCCGAAGCTTTTCGACGGGTCCGTGCGGCCGGCTTCTCCGCTAACTTGAATCTGCTCTACGCCCTTCAGGGCGCCTTGATCGATGCCCATTGGAGCGAGCTACCGGCGGAGCTCAAGGCGAAGCTGCGCGCCGAAGTCGACGAATAGACGCCGACC
>JBCCGX010001144.1:0-3396 GCA_039029035.1 Acidobacteriota bacterium
CCCCGAGCGCAGGAATTGCAACCGATCGACGGTCGCTCCGGCAGGCACGAAGATGGCCCGGCCGTCCCGCAGACGACAACCACTACCGGCGACGATGTCGGTGCGGTCGAAATCGCCGGCGGCGAAGTCACCGGTCCAGGCTGCTTCGCAGAACCACTCGTCGCGGGTCTCGACGTGGCGGCCGTGGTAACACGTCACCGCTTCGCTACCGTCTTCGAGACGAGCCAGCCACGCCAGAACAGGCCAATCCGGCACCGGCTGATACTGCAACAAATTCATCGCTTCTCTCCCGGTTCGCGGACGGCCGCGGGACACCGGCAATATATCGAACCTACCCGTCGGGCCCCAAGTCTTCACGGCCACGGCCCGATCGCTTCTCACCCCAAGAAAGGACAGGGATTTGAACGCCATCGCGACTGAAGAACCCAAGACCCTCGCCGAGCACCTGGTCGGCTTCACCGACGACAGCTGGGCCTTCTGGCGTAGCGCTGTCGTCCGCGGTGCCGGCTTCCCCGCAGACCTGGTCACTCGCCTGGGCTTTCCCGAGTGCGGCGAAGCCGCCCGCGAGGTCCTGGACGCCGAAACGGAGCATGCGGCGAGCCTGGACGCGGCGCGCCGAGCAGCGGACCTCGCCCTCGACGAGCTCAAGGCCAGTGGTGGATGGGACGACAAGGCTCGACGCAAGCCGTTGCTCGATCTGCGGCGGTCCTTGGCGGCCAAGAAGGTGCCGGACACGGCAGCCGAGCTGCTCGCAGAGGAGCTGGTGACGGCGATCGGAGCGGCCACGGAGCGCCTCGCCGCGGCGCGGGCCGGCTTTACGAGCGCCTATGAGCTGGCCGTCGCCCGCCAGTCGGAAGCGATTCATGAGACCGCCTCGATGCCCCGCTTTCGTGCCGCGGTGCTATGGCAAAACCGCAGCGCCTTCCACACCGCGGTGGAGAAGATCGCCCAGAAACCGCCGACCGAGAAGCGCGATTCGCGCCGCCGGCAGCACGAGGAGCTGGTTGCCAGCTACCTGCAACGTTACGCCACCAAGAACGACACCATCGGCTTCTTCGGTCCCGCCTGCCTGGCGCGCTTCGTGGAAGACGGCGAGAGCCTGACCGCCCGGCCCGGCGCGGAGCTGATCGCCGACCGCGACGTCAAGCTCGAGTCCTGGTGCGTGTTGGAGGTGGCCAAAGCCTTGGCCGAACAGGAAGGGGTCAAAGCCTGGCTGCCACCGCGGCCGATGCCCCTGCTCCACCTGGAAGGCAACACCCTGCACGCACCGACGATCGAACCGACGGAGCTGCCGCGGCCCGCCGCGGTCGTCTTTCGAGCCTGCGACGGTCAGCTGACGGCAGGCGAGCTGGCACGGCAAGTGGTCGCCGACACCAACAACCGCTTCCAGCGCCCGGACGAGGTCTTCTTCTTTCTTGGCCAACTGGCGCAGAACGGCGCGCTCGACTGGGGCTTTGACGTTCCGGTCAGCCCGCTGGCCTTCGCCGCTCTGCGCGAGCAGGTCGAGGCGATCGGCGACGAGGCCGTGCGAGACCGCTGCCGCAGCGCCCTCGAAGACCTCGAGACGGCCCGCCAGGCAGTCGCCGAGGCGGCCGGCGATCCGGCCGCCCTCGACCAGGCGATGGATCGACTCGGCGCCGTATTTACCAGCCTGACGGGTCAGGATGCCCAGCGGCGCGGCGGCGAAACCTACGCCGGTCGGACCCTGGTGTTCGAAGATTGCTTGCGCGATCTCGAGGTCGACTTGGGCCGCGACCTACGGGCCGAGCTCGAGGCGCCGCTCTCTCTAGTGCTGCACTCGGCACGTTGGTTTTCGGCCCAGGTCGCGACACGGTTTCGCCGACTGGCCGGGGAAATCCACCAAGAGATCGCGCAGCAGGTGGGCTCAAGGACCATTCCGGGGATGCTCTTCTGGGGACGCGTCCAAGACCTCTTCTTCGGTGCCGATGAGCCGCTCGAAGGCGAGGCTCTGGCCGAGCTCCATCGCCGCTGGCGAGACATCCTGGGCTTCGACGCGAACCAGAGGCGGATCGAGCTGCGCAGCACCGATCTGCGTCAGTCGGTGCTCGAAGCCTTCGCTTCGCCGCCTCCCGGCTGGCAGCAGGGGCGCTACAACTGCCCGGACGTGCTGATCGACGCCCCCAACGTGGAGGCGGTCCGGCGCGGCGACTACCAGCTCGTTCTCGGCGAGGTGCACCTGGCGCTCAACAGCCTGAACAGCTGGGCCGTCGTCGGTCAGCTGCCGGCGCGGCAGGAGCTGCTGGAACAGATCGACGTCGACCTGCCCGATCCCCGGTTGTTGATCATGATGGGCCGCAGCGCGCCCGGCCAGACGACCCGCACCCAGTGGGCGCATCGCTCGAACAAAGATTTCATCATGCCGCCGGTCGATCGACCGGTCTCCCTGCCGGCGTCCCAAGCCTTGTCGATCCTCGACCTGGTAGTGCGAGAGACCGACTCCGGTCTGACAGTCGGTACCCGCGAGGGTCGCGTGCAGCTCGATGTCGTCGAGGCTCTCGGGCAGTTCCTGAGCTTCCGGGTGATGCGCGGCTTCCGCCTCGCCGGCGGGGTCGACCATTGGCCTCGGGTCACCATCGATCGCGTGGTCGTCTGGCGCGAATCCTGGACGGTCGACGCCGAGGGTCTCGACTTCGCCACGCTGAGCGACCCGGCGGAGCGCTTTCTCGCCGCTCGCCGCGTCGCCGAGGCCCACGGCTTCCCGCGTTTCGTCTTTGTCAAGGCTCCGGTCGAGGAGAAGCCCTTCTATGTCGACCTCGACAGTCCGATCTACGTCGACCAGCTGGCCAAAGTGGTGCGCCGCACCCGCAGCCTGGAAAGCGGCCCGAAGAGCCTGCGGATCTCCGAGATGCTGCCGACACCGGATCAAGCCTGGCTGCCGGATGCCGAAGGCCAGCGATTCACCAGCGAGCTGCGGATCGTGACCCTCGACCTGCAGTCCGACCCGACTCCCTAGCCCGGAAAACTCATCAGCCTAAGAGCGAAGCGCTTGCCGGACCCAGGTTCAATGGTTCACGAAGCCACCGCCAGAATACAGCGCCTTGGCGGGTTCCCAGGTAGAGCCCCTAAGCGCGGGCCTTTGAGCGACGGAGCGACAGGCTGAGATTTCCAGCTAGGACCTGACGACATTCCGGAGCCCGGGATTTAGATCACGGACGACTCGAGACCACAGCTTTCAGATAGACCACGCTCTACGGAGCGCAGGAGACTGCCAATGGAATCTACGACCCAGGACCCTTCGTCGCTGTCCGATCATCTGCTGCCGCTGCTCGACGACGAGTGGGCGGTTTGGCGTCGAATCGGGCTGCGCGCGGCGGGCTTTCCCGCCGATATGGTGCAGCGCCTAGCCCGCCCGGAGTGCGCTGCGGCAGCCGATGA
>JBCCGX010001145.1:0-3396 GCA_039029035.1 Acidobacteriota bacterium
CCTACCGCATCCGGGGTGAGGCGCCGCCCCTGGGTCTGCGCCTGATCGAGGCGGTCACCGGCCGCTGGGTGCTGCGCAACGTCCGTCGCTTCCTCGGCATCGATCGGGCGCGTTGGCTGTCCACCGCCGCCGCGCCCATCGCGCCGGAGCTGATCGAGTGGTACTGGGCTCTGGGTCGGCCCATGTACGAGGTCTACGGCCAGACCGAGTGCACCGCGCTGGTCACCGCCAACACACCGGGCCATACCCGCCTCGGCAGCGTCGGCCGGGTGTGCGACGGCAGCGAGGCGAAGATCTCCGACCAAGGTGAGATCCTGCTCCGCGGCCCGGGGGTGATCATGGGCTACTGGAACCAACCCGAAAAGACCGCCGAGACCCTACGCGACGGCTGGCTGCACACCGGCGACGTCGGCCGGATCGACGACGAAGGTTATGTCTTCATCCACGACCGCCTGAAGGACATCCTGATCACTGCCGGCGGCAAGAACATCACCCCCTCAGAGATCGAGAACCAGCTCAAGTTCTCGCCCTACATCTCCGATGCCGTGGTGGTCGGCGATCGGCGGCCCTACCTCACCTGCTTGGTGATGATCGACCACGAGAACGTCTCCGACTACGCCCAGGACCACGACGTACCGTTCACCAACTACACCAGTCTGTGCCATACCCGGGAGGTACAGGATCTCATCGGGGGTGAGATCGAGCGGGTCAACAGCAAGTTCGCCCGGGTGGAGACGATCAAGAAGTTCCGCTTGATCGATCAACTGCTCGACCCGGAAGACGAAGAGCTCACGCCCACCATGAAGCTCAAGCGCAAGGTCGTGAACGAGAAGTACGGCGAGCTGATCGAGTCGATGTACTCGGCTTAACCTCATGCCTCGTGCCCATGCTGCCCTTCCGAAGCCTCCTCTGGCCTACCTGGAAGCGCCGCTCGGTCCCCTGAGGACGGCGCGGAGGCGTGTCTGAGCGCGGCCTCGGCAGTCGTAGCCAACATCTTCTAATCAGCGAACCTGCCCGATCGGAGAGCCGCGCGAGTTTAGCGCAGCGCCGCCCGCAAGGGGCCGAGCGACGCGGCCCGTGACCGAGGCGATCTGAGCCCTGTGGCCACTCAGGCTGCCTGGCCACAGGGCTCAGCAGGCATTCTCGGATAGGATCCGGCCGGAATCCAACCGACAGCGACAAAGGAAGAAGCATGCGGCTGAGAATCATCCCCATCACCGTCACGATCCTGGTCGCGGCCTGCACCGGTTCCGACGAGTCCAGCAACCTGGAAAGCTCGAGCGGTGCACCGCCAGTGCAGGGCATCACGGAGACCGAGATCGTCCTCGGCAGCCACAACGACCTCTCCGGTCCCACCGCCGTCCTCGGCGTGTCGGCGGTCAACGGCGTCCGCATGCGCTTCGACGAGGCCAACGCCGGCGGCGGCATCCATGGTCGCACCCTGCGCTTCGTAGTCGAGGATGCCGGTTATCAGGTGCCGCGGGCCATCCAGGCGGCTAACAAGCTGATCCACCGGGACAAAGTCTTCGCCATGCTCATGGCCATGGGCACGCCGATGAACAACGCCATCATGCCGACCCTGTTCGAGGCCGGCATCCCCAACCTCTTCCCGATCTCCGGGGCGCGCTCCATGGTGGAGCCCTTCAAGCCCCTGCAGGTGACCGGCCGCGGGATCTACTACGACGAGATCCGTGCCGCCGCACGCTACTTCATCGAGGAGCGCGGCGCCGCAACACCGTGCATCGTCTACCAGGACACCGACTACGGCCAGGAGATCCTGGAAGGTGCCGAAGCCCAACTCACCGCCATGGGGATGACAGCCGCTGCGGTCTCCTCCCACAAGACCACCGACGTCGAGTTCACCGCCGCGGTGCTCAAGATGCGCGACGCCGGCTGCGACCTGGTGCTCATGGGCACGGTCTACCGCGACACCATCCTGATCCTGGAAGCCGCCCGCAAGATGGGCTGGGAGAACGTCGCCTGGGTGGGCAACAACGCGTCCTACAACGAGGGCGTCGCTCGGCTGGAGAGTGGCGCAGGCGAGGGCTACTCGGTGTTCTCTCACATCGCCCTACCCTACCGCGATGGCGAAATCAGCCAATCAATCGCCGACTGGTGGGATCGCTACGTCGAGCAATTCAACGTCGCACCCGAGTACGCCGCGATGGAAGGCTACCGCAACGCCGACGTCGTGGTTCGTGCCCTGGAGGCCGCGGGCCCCGAGCCAACCGGCGAGAAAGTGATCGCCGCCATCGAGGCCATGGACGAATACACCGACCCCTTCGGTTACCGTCTGACCTTCAGCGCCGACGACCACAAAGGTGTGGACGAATCGGTCCTGCTGACCGTGGTCGACGGGCGCTGGCAGGTGCAGGCGGAAAAGATCACCTACTGAACGCGTTGTCGAGCGTCGGTCAGCACTCCGACTGAGTTTGACAAGACCCATATAAGGCACTAAATTCGGCTGCAAGGAGATCTTGCAGATGAACTACGCCAAAGCCATCGAACCGGTCACAACGCTCAAATCGAAGTCCGCGGAGCTCGTTCGACGGGCGCGTGAGAGTGGCCAACCGATCATCATTACACAAAACGGCAAGGCGACTGCTGTTCTCCAAGACGTCGAGAGCTACGAGCGACAACGACAAGCCTTGTTGTTGTTGAAATACCTGGCGCGAGGGGACCGCGACAGCCGTCAGGGCAAGCTGCTCCCCGATGCCGAGGCCGATCAGCACTTTCGCCAACGGCTGAAGGCCCTCGGGACTCGTGGCTGAAAGATTCGAGGTTTTCTGGTCCCAGTCAGCCGTCCGCGACCTCGATGAGATCCTCGATTTCGTCGCGCGAGAAGCGAGCATCGATCAAGCCCTGGCGCTCTATGCCAAGGTACGCGAGCGAGTCGCCAGTCTAACCACGTTGCCACGCCGTTGCCGTTACGCTCCGGAGCTCGAGTCGCTAGGGCTCAGGGAGTTTCGTGAATCGCTCGTCCCGCCCTACAGAATCTTTTTCCGATTGGTGGAAGAACGGGTCATCCTGGTCGGCATCCTCGACAGTCGCCGAGATCTTGGCGAGCTCCTCATTCAACGTGCCCTCGAAGAGGATTCAACCTAGAATCCTGAGCTGATGGCCGGCCGCGTGCATGCAAGAGCGGCACGTGCCGAGCACGTGCCGACTCACAGGGCAGTCTGATCAGCACCCCATCTGGAAGGGCGCATCAGTTGCCATGCCAGGCCTCAGCCAGGGCTACGCTTCGGACTCGACGCAGCGGATGAACAATCGCCAGCTGATCTCTGCGGTAGAGACGAACTCCTTTGTGTTGGGATCTTGCTGTTGGTTGTAAAACGTGGCATCGCTTTTCTTCACCTTGAACTCCGCCGTGCATTCGCCTTCACACGTGTGGCG
>JBCCGX010001146.1:0-3390 GCA_039029035.1 Acidobacteriota bacterium
GCCCCAGGCGACCTGGCACATCAGCTCGACCTGCTCAGCCAACGGAATCGTCGGCGGCAGCCCCGATAGGGTGGGTCCGTTGACCAGTTGCATGGCGAGATACGGGATGCCGTTGACCGCCCCTGAGTCATACAGCTCGACCACTGCCGGATGGGAGATGCGCCCGAGCGCCTCGGCTTCGCGCCGGAACCGCGCATCCGAGCGCCAGCCCAAATGGGTCAGCAGCTTGACCGCCACCCAGCGCCGCTGGCGGCGGTCAGACGCCCGATAGACCAGGCTTTGACTGCCCACTCCAAGGCATTCCCTGAGCTCGTAGCGATCCCAATCACGCAGCAGCAGCCCCAGATCGAGGCTCGGCGTCGCGGCTTCGTCGTCCGCCGAGGGCGGCGTTGATGCCGCCCCCAGACGTTCGAGGAAATCCGGCGCCGCGTGCAGGGACTCGAGCAACGAACGAGTCTCCGCTAGCACGGCGGCATCGTCGCCAGCGGCTCGTCGCAGGAAGTCCTCACGCTCCACCGGGGCGAGATCGGCTGCCTGAAAGAAGAGCCTCTTGACCTGCTGATAGTCGACATCGTGCATTGCAGCACCTCGCTCCCGATCAGGGGGTCCCAACCTCTAACAACGGATTGAGCACCACCGATTGCCAGTCGACAGTGAAGGTCAGGCGGACCGGTTCGGCGCATTCGGGATCAGGAATCGGAGCCGATCCTGCCGCAGGAGAAGCCGGCGGCAAAGTGATCAGAGCTTGCGAGCCGGCTTGCAGCGGATGCCCCGGGTGAAAGGGATACCGTGGATCCAGCTGCAGGTTGTAGCTCGTTTGGCAATGCGTCAGCGTAGGGTTACCCAACTGGCCCCCACTGTAGCCCGGATCGACTTCGATCCACACCTCCCGTGTCGCACGGTGGAATACACACGGCGGGCAGGGGACGACTTCAGGTGCCGTGTGCACCGCGGGCTCGGCCAAGGGCGCGCGTAAAGTGTTGAGAGCGCATGGGAAGACCGCCGCGCCGGCAGCAGGAAAATAGCGCAGCACCTGCATGCCACAAACGTCGGGATTGTCGTGGGCCGCGGTAAAATCGCGCAAGTCGACGGGGTGCGCCGAGGCCTCGAATTGAGCCTCCACGGCGACCGGTAGCGCGGGTACGAAGTCGACCGGCGGCGGCGCCGGACAGGTCAGTAACGGCTGCGGCAGCAGGCACTCCTCCGGCTCCTGCTGGCAAGCACGGCGAACCGAGCTGCAAACCGAAACCCGGCGGACCGGCAGCTCCTGCAGACCGTCCTCACACAGGCTGCTACTCGCGGGCGGACAGAGATCCGCCCACAGGCCGACCTCGACACCGCCTTCATAGACCGCGTCGATCACTTCGGCCGAAGACCCGTCGGGCCAGTAGTAAGAGACCGCGGCGGCCGAGGCCGAGACGACGATCGTCGGCACCGAGCTGCCGGTGAGTATCTCGGTCGGAGCATCGTGGCCGCCGCTGCCGACCACCCCGTGATCGCCATAGGCGACGATCCGAGTGAGACTGCCAGGACTGGCATTGGCGAGCTGTCGGTCCCTCGCATCGATGCCTGCTACCGCCTCCAGCAGCGGTGCGCCATCGCCCGCCGGCGTCTGCGCGGTGGAATCGCGCCCGATCGCCCAGTCTTCGAACCCTGGCTCCAGATCTTCCGTGCAAGTCAAGACATCTGGCGCCGGTCGATCCGCCCAGGCAGCCGGCAGCCAAGCCCCAATCGGCTCGTTCGGGCCAGACATGGTATTACCCGCCGCGGCGAGGATCGTAACGCCGCGGCAGCGCGCGTCGCGCAGCGCGTCGTACACTGCCCGCACCTCGAGCGGCAGATCAGAGACGTGACCTTCGCCACCGTACCGCCGATCCCAACCGGCCGAGATGTTGAGCACCAGAGGGGTCTCGGCGCCGTCGTTCCACCAATGCGCCACTTCGGCCCGGATGGCCACGGCGAGATCGGCGATCGCCCCGAACTCGCCGCCCGAGTCGACGTCGCGGACTACCTCATCCCTAAGCGCATCGTAGTAGTAAGCCAGTCCCAGGCGGGATCTCAGCTGAACGATGCAGTTACTACTCTGCACCGGATCACACACTAACCTCTGCGCCATGTTGAGCAAGGTGTAGCCATGCCCCGAGCGAGCGCTGGATCTCGTCTGCCAGGGCTTGTCGGTCGGATGGGTGTCGATCACCGCCAATTGCACCGGCCATTTGCCGGCCAGGGGAGCGAGCTCGACGCGCCCGGAAAAGGCCTCGAATCGGTCGCGTAGACTCCGCCAGAGCGCCGCTTCCAACAGCGAAGGGTCGGCGTCCGGCAGCGGCGCCGGTACAAAGGCCAGGGTGTCGGTCTCGACGCTCTCGAGGTCATCTCGATCGACCATTGCTTGTAGAGGAGGCGGAGCAGCACCTACGCCGAGGGCCTCGACGCTTTGTCTGAAGCTCAGCGCGTCCGTCGTTTGGCTGTTCCGTAGGAACAGGCAATAGACATCATAAGAGGTCGGCGCGCCCACCAACGGCAAGAGGCGTTGGGCCGTCCAATCAGGATGCGGGTTGCCGCTGTCGTCCAGCGGTACAGGGCATGCACTTTCAGGCGAGGCCATACGGCCGATCCAACGCCAGTAGGTGGCGGCCGCTTGCCGATCGAGCGGCGGATCTGCGACCAGACCGCTGCCGAGTGGGCCACCCGAAGGCCCGAGCTCGGGCCCCGCAGGCGGCCTCATCGGCCAGCCACTACTCGAGACCACTACCGAATTCCCTACGCCATTATTGCCACCGTCTGCAGCGAGCTCGGAGCAGAGGCCCAGGTACAGAGCCAGCTGCAAAGAGAGAGCAAGAGTCGCCATACGGTTTGGGCATCGTCGGAGAAACATGGTCGGCACCTCCTGGGGTCGATTGAAAATTCGCTTCCTCAACCTCCCTCTCTCTTCGCCGCCAAGTCATCGAATCTGACAAGGCAACGCGCAAAGCCGCAAAGCTTTGTGCGAGACCGAGCAGGCCCGAGGCCAGCGAGCTGTAGCGCACAGGGGCCGGCCGGGCGCTCCTGATGCAGACGCCCTGACGTCTTAGGGCTCAAACGCGCGAAAGCTCGCCCAGTCGATCCTCGGCTGACGCCGATAGAGGGTGAGCTGCGCCTGGCGTAGCGCTGCAGGATCGGTTCCGGCGGAGAGCAGGGCCGGGTAGAGAGCCTCGGCCAGAGCCCGAGCGGTCTCGTCGGCAATCGGGCGCGTCGCGGCGATCACGCTGTGGCTCCCCACGGCGAGGAAAGCCTGCGCCAGGCCGGCAACGCCGGCCGTGGGGGCGTCGACATCCGATCGCGCGCTCTCGCAGCTCGATAGCACCACCCGTCCGGGGACCCGATCCAGAGCCAGAATATCGCCGATGGTCA
>JBCCGX010001147.1:0-3384 GCA_039029035.1 Acidobacteriota bacterium
CGGCGCCAGATGCTCAAGGCCTCGTCAAAAGCGTCTTGGGCTTCCGGCAGTTGCCCCTTGGCAAGCAGTGTCGAGCCGAAACTGAGCAGGCCCTTGGCATAGCGCTCTTGATAGGTCCTGTGGCTCGGGTCGAGGCTCTCCAAACCGGCGTCGTTTGCCGAGTCCGAGGGGAGTTGTTGACGGTAGATCTGCAGCGCGGCGCGATGCGCTTCGAGCCCTTCGTCGAATCGTTCGACCCGATAGAGGAAACCGCCGTATCGGGTGTAGGCCTCGGCCAAGTCGGTCCGGTAGCGGCCGGCGGTGGCCTGGGCCCGATCGAGCTCCTGAAACAGACGCAAGGAGCGCTGCGCCACCTCGACGGCAGCCCGGTCCTGCCCGGTCACTTCCAAGGCTTCACCGTGGTCTGCCAGGCCGCGGGCGAAGAGCTCGCGATACTCGAAGACTTCCGGGTAGTCCTCGACCAGTCGTTCCTGCAGCGTCAGAGTCCGCAGACCCACCGCGAAGGACTTTTCGGCCTGCCCGTTGTGGTAGTACGACCAAGCCGCGCGATGGGTCGCGTCGGCCAGGTGGTAGCGATATTCGGGCTGCGCCGGGTATTGATCGGCGAGATCCTCCAAGAGCCCGATCGCGCGCTCGAAGGCTGGCAGCGAATTCTGCTGCATCCCCAACTCGTCGTTGATCCGACCGACCCGGACGCTAGCCCGAGCCAGGTCGAAGCGGAGAGAGGCATCCTTCTCGTGCTGTGCGATGAACTCCTCGTAGTAGCGCAGCGCGCGCTCCAACAGACTTTTGCGAACGGGTTGGGCACCGGGTGCTTGCAGCAGGTCGTTCTCGCTGACGTCGGTGAGAAAGTCGTCCACCACGTCTTGTGCCTTGGCGAAGTTCTGCATCGCTCGTGCCTCGGCTTGGCGGGCGCGCAACAAGGCGGCTGAGGTGGCGACGATGCCGGCCACCAGAGACGCGGCGACCATCGCCGCGGTGGCCACGACAGTACGGTGGCGGCGGGCAAACTTGCCGATCAGGTAGGAGGGGGTGGACGGCCTTGCGGTGACCGGCTCATGGCCGAGATACCGTTCGAGATCAGCTGCCAGGTTGCTGGCGGAGCTGTAGCGTTGCTCCCGATCGCGCGAGATCGCCTTACACACGATCGCGTCGAGATCGCCGCCGATGCGGCGCGCCAGGTCGGCCTCGGTCAGCCCGCGGAGCGCCGCGAAGTCCCGTTGCATGATCGGGTCGAGTCCCGCCAGACGCGCGGTCGGTGACGGACGGTCTTCCGTCGCCAAGCGACGCAGCAGGGTGGCCAGCGAATCGCCGGGCTCGAAGGGCGACACGCCAACGATCAGCTCGTAGAGCAGCAGGCCAAGAGAGTAGACATCACTGCGCGTGTCGAGGTCGCGCTCACCGCGCGCGACTTCCGGGCTCATGTAGGCCGGCGAGCCGACCAACTGCCGTTCGAGGGTCGGGGTCGGCGTGCGGATGGCGATCGGCGTGTGGTCGTCGAGCGAGCAAGCGATGCCGAAGTCGATCACCTTGGCGACGGCGCGGCCATCGATTTCGGTCACCAGTACATTGGTCGGCTTGAGGTCGCGGTGCAGAACCCCCCGCTCGTGGGCGTGTCGAATGCCGGCACAGACCCCCAGAAAGAGCTCGATCCGGTCGCCCAGAGACATCCGATGTTCGTCGCACCATTCAGTGATCACGGTGCCTTCGATCAACTCCATGACGACGTAGGGGCGACCGTCCTCGGTCTTACCGACCTCGTGCAGGGAAGCGATGTTGGGATGGCTGAGGCGGGCCAGAGCCTGGCATTCGATGGCGAAGCGTTCGAGGCGGTTGGGGTTGTTCAGGCCATCGATCACCTTGATGGCCACCCGCCGCCGAATCGGCCTTTCCTGGGCCCCTAGGAACACCGTCCCCATCCCCCCCTGGCCGAGCACCTCGAGGATGTTGTAGGGGCCGAGACGCTTGATATGCGGTACCGGCGTCGGCGTCAGCTCGAGGCCGAGGGTTGCCGGATCGCCCCCCATCAGGAGCGATGCCGGCGTTTCCAGGAAGTCATCACTGAGGCCGCCTGCTTCCTGGGCCAGCGCTTCCAGGTCGTCTCGTAGGCGTGGCTCCTCGGCACAAATCTCGTCGATGTAGAGGCGCTGGGCTGCTGCATCGAGCGCTAGCAAAGGCCCGATATGCTCGACGAGCTTCCGGTTGAGCTCCGTCGAGCTCATCGGATCGAAGAACTGTCAGTCATGGTCGCTCCAAAAAACGCTTCCCGCGCGGAAAGCAAAGTGAGCAAGACGGCGGTGTCGCGCGTCAGGGGGAAGAGCGAGGTTTTCAGCCGCCTTGCTACCTAACAATGCGTACGAATCCGAGCCGATGCATCAAAAAACTTCGCTCGAGCGGAACTCGCCCCACAAGGCCTCCACCCGAGCCTGCTCTCCGCCAGCCACGGCGTTGCGGAAGGTCCAGTCGTAATCCATCACGGTTCGTGGTGCGATCTCGAGGTTCAGGGTCGTCGACGTCTCGCGTCGGCCATCGACCCAGAGGATCAGCTCGAGAAAGCCGACGGATGTCTCGGAGCCTGCATTGTGGACCGTGCCTTCCGTCACCACGTCGAGATTGGTCACCACCGCTTGGGGCTGCCGGACGTAGATCTTCGAGCGCACCGGGCGGTCGCCTGTCTCTGGTAGATTTGCCGTGTACGGCTCGCCGGACCTTTGATTCAACTCCTCGACCGCTCGCTCCAGCCCTTCCTTGTAGCGTTGCGCCTCCTCGCGCGCGTTGCGTAGGGCGGTAAGGTCCACCGCAGCGACTTCTGCTTTCTCGAGTTGCGCCTCGAGCTCTGCCTTCTCCGCCCTGAGCGTCTCGACTTCGCCGCGCAGCGTCTCGATCGTCTTGTCCAGCCGCTCGACCTCTTCTCGCGCCGCCTCCAGCTTTGCGACCAGCGCCGCCGTCGCAGCGCGCTCGCTCAGCGCCGTATCCGGCGGAGTCGAGCAGGAGATCGTCGCTAAGGCGAGAGTCACCAGGACGTATCGCATCGCCTTCGGAATCGAGCGCTACGAATCGTCGAACACTTCGGCCAGCGAATCGGCCGTCAGCAGACGCTCACTCCAGCGGAGGATCTGCCCCTGCGTCGCACCCTCGACGCGCCGGCGCACCGTCGGCGACAGCGAGCCAAACTTGCGCTCCAACAGTCTAGAGACCAGGGCAAGCTCGCCTTCGCGTCGACCCTCTTCGAGGCCTTTCATCCGCCATTCGGCGGTCCAGTCGATCGTGTGCTCCGTCAACATGTCTCGTACCTCTTCGAGCTGACGTACTTCAGGAACGGTAACGCCTGGCAATCGTGAAGGCAAGAGAATCTCGCTGAGCCAGCGGGCGAAGTCGTGGCGC
>JBCCGX010001148.1:0-3377 GCA_039029035.1 Acidobacteriota bacterium
CGGTGCCGGCAACTCGGTCGACCGGGCGAGCTCATCCTGCAAGGCTTCGAAAACAGCGACCGGACCAGTTGCCGGTGCATGGGAAAGGGGAAGCTGGACGGTGATCGTCGTACCCTGACCAACCGTACTCTCGACCTGGATCGTTCCCTCGAGCGCGTCGATCAGGCGCTTGGTAATCGCCAGGCCGAGCCCGGTGCCGCCGAATCGCCGTGAGGTGGAAGTCTCTGCCTGGGTAAAGGGGTCGAAAAGTGAAGTCAGGGCCTCAGGCGCAATGCCGATGCCCGTGTCACTGACACGTAACAGGATCTGTGAAGAACGCCGTTCCGCCCGCAGGACTTCCACCTCCACAAGCACTTCGCCGGTGTTGGTGAACTTGATCGCGTTACTGACGAGGTTGAGCAGAATCTGCTGCAGGCGAAAGCCGTCTGACCAGTAGGTCCGATCCAATGCCGGCGCAACCGACGTGCGGAGAGTGATGCCCTTTGAGGTCGCACGCGGTTTCAGCAACTCGATAACGGATGCAACCACCTCGTGTGGGTTCACCTTCGTGATCTCTATCGAGAGCCTCCCGGCCTCGATTTTCGAGAAGTCCAAGAGGTCATCGATCAAGCGTAGAAGCGTCTCGGCAGAGCCATAGATGGTCTCGAGGTAGCCCTGGGTTTTGCGGTCCAGAGGGTCCTGGAGGAGCACCTCGCTCAAACCCATGATGCCGTTCATCGGCGTGCGAATCTCGTGGCTCATGTGCGCCAGGAACTCACTCTTGGCCTGATTGGCCGCTTCAGCGGTCTCTTTCAGCTGGTCGAGCTTCGCAATCGCATCGTACAGGCGGCGACGGGAAGCCCTTTGCATCGCCAGAAAGACGGTCGTCGTCAAACCGAGGGCGAGCACCGCCGAGATCCTGTTGAAGAAGCTCTGCAAGGCGTGGTGCTCGCTGGGGATTGCGGCCTCGAGCTCGATGCCGAGCCAAGGGAGAGACCAGAATCCCGCGACGGTTGCAAGGACCACGACAACCCATAGCCACAGCCCGGCAAAGTCCGTCGCCGCTGCAGCCACTAGCGGCACGACATACAACCAAGCAAAGTTGGGGTCATAGAAGCCGCCCGAAGCGATGTTCGACAAGACGAGCAGCGAGAACAATGCCGCTGTGGCCACGTGCCCACTCAGCCTGAGGCGCCGCCCGCGGCGCAGAGACACGACATTGACCACTGAGACAGCGATCGTCGCAGAGACGGCCAGGGACATCCAGGGCACACCGATCCGCCAATACTGGACAATGAACGGAGCACCGATCGCGATGAGAGCAAGCGTCGCCAGCTGAATGACCTGGGCACGCCATTTCTCGCTCTCGTCCGAGAAGGGTGCCCCTAACCAGTTCGCCAACCGAGAGGCGCGCACCCTCACTTCATTTTTCGCCCCCACCTTCAAACCTCCGGGCTTTGGAGGATTTGCCTCGCCGGCTCTCGGGAAACTTCCGGTCGCCTCCTCACTCGTATCTTAACTAATCTATAGATCCTCGATCAGGATTCAAGCAAAACCGTCCCTCCTCCAACATCAAGGGCATTCCATGACAGAAACTTCAAAGATCCGAGCGGTTCTCTTCGTCAAAGATCTGGCGAGGATGACCACTTTCTACACGGAAGCCCTCAGCCTGGAATATCGCCATAGCGATGGGAACCACGCTATCTTGCAGCGAGGTGAATTCGAGCTCCTCCTGCAGCAGATTCCGGATCACATTGCCGTCGATATCGAGATCTCAGAGCCACCTGTTCGACGCGAAAGCGGTGCGATCAGGTTGGACTACCCCGTCGAGAGCATCGATAGGAGCCGCTCGGCCGCAAAGGGCCTGGGCGGCGGAATCAACGAAGAACCGGCCTGGGTCGACCAAGGCGCCAGGTTCTATCTCGGTTACGATCCCGAGGGCAATGTTTTGGGTGTCAGTGAGTCGGCGGTCTGATCAGCTCACACCGTCAGCCTCGTCTCCGACCCGTCGGCCTGACCTAGCCATCTCAGCCAGGAAGACGGAGTTCGCGCTTCATACTGCCCGATTGCGGGTCTCCAACGAGGGGCTGGAATCCTGACCGGTTGCGGCGCCTGGGTAGGACCGCTACGCTACCGCGATGACCTCTTCTGAACCGTTGGTGGATCCACAGAATCCCGAAATCGAGGCCGAACGACCCCTCGCCGAGCGTCTGCGCGAGGCCACCGAAGTGCTGGAGGCTATCGTCCGCGACCGCACCCTCCTGGCCGAGCTGTCGCGGGACGATCAACGTCGCTTGGTCGAAGCGGCGGGCCTGGTCTGGTGCCCGGACACCGCGGCGCGGCGGCGCCTGGTGAAGGCCCTGGCGGCCAAGCGCAAGGCGGCGAAGGTCGAGCGCGAGGAGAAGGTCCTGCACGAGACCGGTATTCGTTCGCTGCGGCGGCGACCGAACTTCACCACCCCCAACGTATTCCCCGAGGGGAAGACGGAGGCAAAAGGCGACGAGACCGCCACGCCCAACCTCGGCGACACACCCGAGGCGCGCCATTGCTACGTCTGCAAGCGCGACTACCACGAGATCCATCACTTCTACGATCAGCTGTGCCCGGAGTGTGGCGACTTCAACTTCGCCAAGCGCGGTGAGCTGGCCGATCTAACGGGACGCGTCGCCCTGGTGACCGGCGGCCGGGTGAAGATCGGCTACCAAGCTGGGCTCAAGCTGCTGCGCTCTGGCGCCCGTCTTATCGTCAGCACCCGTTTCCCACGCGACTGCGCCATGCGCTACTCCCAGGAGCCCGACTTCGAGCAGTGGTCGGAGCGGCTGACGGTCTACGGTCTTGATCTGCGCCACACGCCGAGCGTCGAGGCGTTCTGCAACAAGCTCCTGGCCAGCGAGAGCCGGCTCGACTACCTGGTCAACAACGCCTGCCAGACCGTGCGCCGCCCGCCGGCGTTCTACGAGCACATGATGGCCGGCGAGGCCGCCGCCCTGGAAGGCATGCCGGCAACGACGCGTCGCCTGGTGCAAGCCTATGAAGAGCTGCGCCCCGGGTCGTCCGATTCAGCCAGCGACCAACTCGCCATCGCCGACCCCAAGACCGGTGAAGCCGTCGGCCTCGTGGCCGCGCCACAACTCTCCCAGGTCGCTCTGCTGGCCGACGAACAGCCAGCCCAGAAAGAGCTCTTCCCCACCGGCGCTCTGGACCAGGACTGGCAGCAGATCGATCTGCGCGAGACCAACTCGTGGCGCATGCTGCTCGCCGACGTGCCCACCGTCGAGCTGCTCGAGGTCCACCTGGTCAACGCCGTGGCGCCCTTCCTGCTCAACGCCCGTCTCAAGCCTCTGCTCCTCGCTGGCGGTGAGCGCGACCAGCACGTGGTCAACGTGTCGGCAGTCGAG
>JBCCGX010001149.1:0-3374 GCA_039029035.1 Acidobacteriota bacterium
ATCGTTGCCAACGCCGGTTACGGCGCCATGGAGCCGCCGCATCGGTTCACCCCCGGTACTGCCCTCGCCGTTTACGACACCAACGTTGCCGGCATGTTGCGGATGATCGATTGGGCCTTACCGCGTTTTCTCGAGGCGGACCGAGGCCACATCGTCGCTGTCGCCTCGGTGGCCTCCTACGTCGGCTTGACCAACAACGCCGCCTATTGCGGCAGCAAGGCCGCCATGCGGGTCCATCTGCAGTCGTTGCGAGTGTCCCTCGCCCGACGCAACATTGCGGTGACGACGATCTGCCCCGGCTTCGTCAAGAGCGAGCTGACCGACAACTTTCCAATGGCGATGCCCTTCCTGTGGGAGACCGATCGGGCGGCGCGCTACATCATCGATGCGATCGAGAAAGAGCGCGGGGAGGTCGTCTTCCCCTGGCAGATACGCTGGCTCAAGCAGCTCGTCGTGCGGGTCTTGCCGACCTCGATCCTCGAATGGCTGCTCGCTCGCGGCGCCAGCGTCAAGCGCGATTAGGCGACTCGTCCTCCAGGCCTGAGTCGATCGCGGCTCGGGTTCGCTTGAGCAGCTCCATCATGTTGGAGCGGTCGTAGCCTTCGATCGGAATCGGCTGGTGAATAACCAGCTTGGCTTTGCCAGGGAAGACGTCGTAGGTGTTGGGTGGCTGGACGTGGCGGGTACCGACGATGGAGATCGGTAGCACCGGCAGGCCGAGGTCGATGGCCATGCGGAACGCGCCCTTCTTGAAGGTCAGCAGTTTGCCGTCCTCGGAGCGCGTCCCTTCGGCGAAGAAGACCACCGAGGTACCGTCTTTGATCCGTTCTTTGGCCTTCTCGATCGAGCGGATGGCAGCGTCAGTGTTGGAGCGGTCGACGTAGATGTGGCCCAGCTTCTCGCAACCGACGCCGAGCCCTGGGGCTTTGCGCAGCTCCTGTTTCAACACCCATTTGAAATCCACCCCGAGCCAACCATAGAGGACGTAGATGTCGTAGCCGCTCTGGTGATTGGCGACGATGACGTAGGATTGCTTCTCGTCCATCTTCTCGCGGCCGTGGACGGAGACGAACATCGGCGTAAAGAAGGCGTTGAGCCGCGACCAGCCGATGCCTGAGACCATGCTGCCGAATTTGGGGCTGACCAGAGTCGCCAGCACCGCCGCCAGGCTACCGAAGAAGACGGTGGAGATTCCGAACAGTGGCACGACGACCAGCCATTTGTAGGGCTGGTAGAGGTAGTAGAGAATCTTTCGCATCAGGACTCACAGGAACAGGGTGTCGAGCTCGGCGCATTGTATCTGTAGATCACGTCCCCGGTGGGCTGGCCGGACCCCGTGCTTCGATTCACTTTCCGGTAGGCGGTGGAATCCTTTATGATCGCACGGCCTACCCAAGCCGCCCCATCGAGCCCTCTGGGAGACGAACATGCAACTCGACCGCACCAACTCGGGACGCTCGCACCTTGTCTGGGGAGCGTTGTTTTGCTTCATGGCCGCTTGCAGCCAGCCGTTGATCTCGAGCCCGGTCGACCCGGACGAAGCCACAGCCTCGGCGCAATCGAGCAAGACTCTGCCCGCCGGGCCGGCTGAAGACCGCGAGTCGGCGTCGGCGGAGAAAGCCTCCGCGGCCGAAGTCGCCAAGCCCTGCGAGGGTGGCCTGGCGAAGGACGACGGTACCGTCGAGACGGGCTACGGCTATGTGCCGAGCGCCAAGATGGGCCGCTATGTGCAGGAGCTCGACGCCGGTGATCTGCCGTCACGCAAGCTGCAGGAAGTCTGCGTCTGCTGGCTACGCTCGCGCGAAGACAGCGACATCGAGTTCGAGGTGGAGTTCTACAAAGACCAGAATGGTGTCCCGGCAGCGACGCCCTACGCCAAGGTCTCCGGCACCGCGACCGAGGTGCCGAATGGCGTCGCCGAGGCTGGGCGTTTCTACTCGGTGGACGCCTCCAGTGTGACCGTGCCGGAAGGCAAGTCCTATGTTGGCGTGCATTGGGATCCCTCGGAGAGCACGTTCTTCTTCGTCTGCTCCGATCAGAGTCCCGAGAGCCCGCGGACCAAGGTCTTCTCGCAGGAAGACCGCGCGCCGCGCTGGGCTGACATCGGTACTTCGAGAGATCCGATCTTCAAGCCGCATCGCTCGATGCTGGTGCGGGTCAAGGCGGCACCGGAGGCCACTGAGCCGTAAGCCCTGCAGGTGGCGCGAGCTATACTCGCGCTGGCATGCCCGGTCAGCGTCAGGATGGGTCTGAGTCGCGGTTCTGCCTCGCGGTGCGGGGCAATGCACAGGTGCCGGTGCGGCGCTTCTATCTCGAGGCTGCTGCAGCCTACACTGTCGGCTCCGCGCCCGATAATGACCTGCACCTGCCGGCGGCGGGTGTGTCGCGGCATCACGCGAGGCTCGAAGTGCTGCCGGACGGCGGTGCGGTAATCGAAGATCTCGACTCGCGCAACGGGACCTGGGTCGGGGAGCGGCGGATCGGCCGCGCCGCCCTGGTCGGCGGCGAGCTCTTGGCCTTCGGCTCGCTGGCGAGTGAGCTCGTGCCGCTCGACGTCCTGGTGCTCGACCCCGGCGAGCCGTTGGGAACGGAGCAGCTGTCCGACCGGTTGCGCCGGACCCTGGCTGTCGGTGCTGAGCCACCGCTGACCTTGGAAGCCCACTTGCATCGGGCCGAGCGCCAGGCCTTCGCCGCTGCGTTGGCCGCGAGCGGCGGCGACCCGGCCCGGGCCATCGATCAGCTCGGCGTCTCGCGGGCGACCTTCTATCGCAAGCTCGAGGAGCTCGGCCTGCGGGTGTCTCAGAGCTGAGAGCGGCGGCCCGCTCCTCAGCGCCCGGAGTCTCGTACCTGAGACAGCGTGGCGGCGTTGTCGCCCAGCTTGGTGCCGAGACGGCCAATGTCTCGTCCAAGCAGTGGCCCGGCTGGGAGCTTCGGGAGTCCCTGCGTGGCCGTCGTTTCACCGCGGTGTTCTCCAATGGCCCGATGCCCTCTCCCGAGAAGAGAGGGCACCCTGGACCGATTCGTTCAGTCAGCCGCTACGGTGCGCAGCTCGAGGTGTGTACCAGGCGGAGCAGCGGCGGATCCGAGCCCTCTCGCGAGTCCACCTTGAAGCCGTTGGTATGGTTGCCGGCTGCGACGATCAAGCCGTGGTTGGTCGCCGTTCCCGTGGCCCAGTCGCTGACCTGCTGCCGGCCGGCAGCCGTGAGCGACAGGGTGTAGCTGCCGAGGCTACCGACATGGGCGACGCCGAGGATCGAGTTGTCTCGGTCGAGGGCACCGGTGGCGCCCGCTGCTTGCCAGCTGACGCCGGTCTGGGCCCGGTTCCATGTCGCTTGGCTCTCGGTCCAGTCGCGCACCAGGCCGTAGAGCGGGTA
>JBCCGX010001150.1:0-3371 GCA_039029035.1 Acidobacteriota bacterium
GCCAGGGCGATGGCGATAAACGAGAGGTTGCCGAGGAAGATCCCCTGCCAGACCCCCGGCGCCGCGACCAGAAGCAGCGCCGCGATGAGCCCGCGCTCGACCGACGGATCGTGCCACGGGGACCTGATGGCCGCGGAGCCACCGGGACGCTGCCACCAGGCGGTCGCCAGCCACAAGGATCCGACCAGAGCGAGAAGATTGAGTCCGCGCAGACCGTAGCGCGTCGTCGTCGGGCCGAGCATCTCGGTCAGCCAGCTGCCGAGGTAGGCGAAGGCGGTTGGGTAGTAGTAACCGCGAACGTCATAGGGTGAGCGCCCCTCCGGAATCATACGAAAGGCGCGCTCGTAGAGCGCCTCGTCGATATGGGGCTCGGGTGTCGTCAGCAGAGGCCAATAGCGCAACAGCCCCAGCAGGACGAGGATCGCCAGAGCCCCAGTGTGGCGTATCCACGGCAGCGCCAGCCATTCGGCGAAAGCCTGGCCGAGACGAGTCGGCGTGTCGCGGGATGCCGGATCCCTTTCTGGTGAAAGCACTGGGCGCTGATTTTAGCGCAGTAATCTGTGCCTCTGGATGTCACTTTGCGAGTACGTTAGGATGTACTTGTGAGGTTCTCGTTCGAAGATGGGCAGGAGGATAGGGCATGCTCAGACCAAAACTTGACAAGGACATCAGGCCACTATCGGAGTTTCGAGCCAACGCTGCTTCGTTGGTGCAACAGGTACGAGAGACCAAGAGACCCTTGGTTCTCACACAACGAGGTCACAGCGCAGCGGTAGTTGTCGACGTTGCCGAGTTTGAACGTCTAGTCGACGAGCTCGAGCTGCTGCGGGATATTCGTTTAGCCGAACGTCAACTCGATCAAGGGCAAGGGATCCCCCACAACGAAGCTAAGGCGCGAGTCATGGCGATGTTCGACAGATGAAGATTCGCTGGATGCCTCTTGCTTTGAGCCAAGTGCAAGAGATTGTCGAGTTCATTCAAAGGGACAAGCCGAAAGCGGCCGCAAAGCGGGCTGATGGTGTCTTCGATCGCGTAGAAGCGTTGGCTGTCTCTCCCCAGCAAGGTCGAGTGGTCCCAGAGGCAGGGCGCAGTGAGGTCCGTGAGCTCTTACATGGGAGGTATCGGATCATCTATCGATTGGACCAAAAGTCGATCTCGATTCTCACCGTTCGGCACGGGTCTCGGTTGATCGATGTCAGCGAGTTCGATTCATAGAGCCCCGAGCTCCGCCAAGGTCGTCTGCGACACTCTCTTCACGTTGTCGTCGGAATTGCGATCCACCAGCTTGTTGTAGGGGTCGATCCCGGCGCGGACCGGTTTCTCGTCGACCACCAACTCGAAGGTGACATCCTCGTCGGTGATGTGTCGCTTCTCCAGCAACAGCACGGTTTCCTCGCGCCGCCCTCCGTCTTGGGTCTCGCCAAAGACGCCGATCTCGATCCAATCGTCGAGGGGGACTTCGGTTTCCACACCCTGGCCGTCGGCGCGTACCTTTCGCGCCTTGGCATTGAGCGTGACGACGAACTTGCCGTCGGCGCGCTCGGCGTAGCTGGCGTCCTCGACCCGGTTCTCGAATAGGGTGATGGTCTCGAACAGGTCGGCGAGCAGCTCCTGCTGGTCTTCCGGCACCTCGGGGCGCAGGAAGTCCATGAACTCGAGAGTGTTGGTGTAGGGCGGCTGCTGGAACTTGACCGCCTCGACATAGCGCGCCAGGGCCCGGTTGAGCGACTCTTCACCGATCGCCTCGCGCAGGGCGTACATCACCAGGCTACCTTTGAAGTACTGGATGTAGGCCTGGTTCTCGACCAGCATCAGTGGCATCTCCTCCACCAGCTCCCCGCTGCGGCCGCGCAGGTAGCGATCGAGCTCATACTTGAGGAAGCGGCGCATCTTTTCCGGGCCGTACTCCTTCTCCATCACCATCAAGGCGGCGTACTGCGACATCGTTTCCGACAGCATGGTCGAGCCCTGGACGTTGCCGCCGATCACCTGGTGAGCCCACCACTGGTGCGCCACCTCGTGGGAGGTGACATAGAAGGGGTAGTCGATCGCTTCCGGGTCGCCTTCGTCGAGTCGTGCGATGAAGCCGGCAGCCTCGGAGAAGGGCACGGTGTTGGGGAACGCCTGGGCACCGCCGCTGTAGCGCGGGAATTCGATGATGCGAATCTGACGGTGCTGGTAGGGGCCGAATTCGGCGGTGAAGTAGTCGAGAGATTTCTTGATCGAGTCGATCATGCGATCGACGTTGTAGCGGTGCGCGTGGTGATGGAAGATCTCGATCGCCACGTCGCCATGGCGGTCGCGCTCGACCGTATAGTCGGCCGACAAGTAGGCGTAGAAGTTGAGGATCGGCGCATCCATCTTGTAGTGGAAGTAGCGTCGATCCCCCTCGGTCCACTCCTTTTGCAGATAGCCCGGAGCGATGGCGATCTGATCGGCGCTGGTCGAGACGGTGGTTTCGAAGTCGATCCAATCCGAGTCGGAAGAGATGTAAGTGTTGCGGCGGGCGAAGAGATCGTCGACCTTGGCAGCGCGCTCGACCGGAGGCAGATCGTACTTGCGTCGCAAGTTGCGATTGGTCAGCTGGGCTCTCTCGTTGTAGCCGAAGGTGGGGAAGTACTGTCGGCTGTTGAAGAAAGTGCCGTTGGCGACGATCGACGTGTCCGAGCCCTGGGCGACGAAACCAGGGTTGGCGATCGTCAGATCGAAGCGCATGTCGATCTCGGCACCGGGTGCCAGAGGCTCGTCCAGCCGGACGATGGTGTAGCCGTAGAGCTCGTCGCGCAGGGTCTCGCTGTGAGCGGGGAGCTCGAGAGCGTTGACCTGCACTCTCCTCGGGATGCTGATATGGAGATCTTGCAGCGCCTCGGCGTTGCGGTTGGCCAGGCGGTAAACACCGCGTGCCTCGACCCGGCGTTCCTGGGGAAAGATGTCGACATCGATCTCGACCCCGGTCACCCGCGGTAGGGCGATGTCTTTGTACTGGCGGTACTTCTTCTCGTACTCGGCTTGCTGCGCCTCGGCTTGGTCGCTCGGCAGGTATTCGTTGAGGACGTTGGTGTTGTAGAAGATCCAGCCGCCGGTCGCCAGGAAGGCAAGGACCAGAGCTGGCAAGGCGACGCGGAAGGGACCCTGGAAACGCTGCGCGGCGATGCGCAGACGGGTCTTCCAGGCGGTATCGGTACCCCGCACCCACAGCAGCATGGCCAGGACGGTGAGGATGGCAGCGCCGAGGCACCAGTAGAGGTAGAACCAGAAGAGCGGCTGGACGAAATGGCCGTAGCCGTTCATGTCGGAGTAGGGTGCCGGGAGATTGGATGCGTAGCGGTAGAGATAGTGGTCCAGGTCCAGGCTGCCCATCACTCGGCGGC
>JBCCGX010001151.1:0-3369 GCA_039029035.1 Acidobacteriota bacterium
CCGCCGCGTCTGCTCGGCGCGCAAGTCGTCGTAGCCGGCGAGCTCGAGGGCACGGTCCATGGCGCCGTCGTAGTTGCCACTGTCATACGCGAGGGCGACTTGGGTCTGGTAGGGGAAGGCGTCCGGGCGCACGAAGTTGCGCCGCCGGATCTCCACCGGATCGAGGCCGGCGGCATCCGCTGCCAGGTCGATCAGCCGCTCGACGACGAAAGTCGCCTCCGGCCGCCCGGCGCCGCGGTAAGCGTCGACTGGAGTCGTGTGCGTGAAGACGCCGATCGTCTGCACGTGGATCGCCGGAATGTCGTATTGCCCCGACAACAACGTTCCGTAGAGGTAGGTCGGCACCGAGGGAGCAAAGGTCGAGAGGTACGATCCCATGGCGGCGTGGGTCTTCACTTTGAGCGCCAGGATCTTGCCGTTCTCGTCCAAGGCGATGGCGCAGTGGCTGGCGTGGTCGCGGCCGTGAGCGTCGGTGAGATTGGTCTCGGTACGCGTCGCCGTCCACTTCACCGGCCGTCCTGTCTGCATGGCGCACCAGGAGATGATCGCCTCGTCGGGATAGTGGTGGATCTTGGAGCCGAAGCCGCCGCCGACCTCCGGCGCGATGATGCGCATCTTGTGCTCCGGCAGGTTGAGCGAAGCGAGGCACATCAGCAAGCGATGGACGTGGGGATTCTGCGTCGTCAGCCGCAGGGTCAGCTCGCCGGTGGTACCGTCGAAGCTCGCCAGGCAGGCGCGTGGCTCGACAGCGTGGGGGATGAGGCGATTGTTGCGCAGATCGACCTCGGCGGTGTGGGTCGCCTTGGCGAAGCCGCCGTCGACATCGCCTTCGCCGAGCTCCCAGTCGAAGGCGACGTTGCCGGGGGCGATGTCGTGGACCTGAGGTGCGCCGTCGGCCACCGCAGCGCGCACGTCGGTTACCGCATCGAACGGCTCATAGTCGACGTCGACCAGCTCGGCGGCATCGCGCGCCGTGTAGCGGTCCTCGGCCACCACCACGGCGACGCCGTCGCCGACGTAGCGCACGGTGTCGACCGCAAGGATCGGATGGTCCGGGGTCTTGAGATCAGGCAATAGCCAGCCGACCGGCACCACACCGCCGATGTCGCTGTCGGCGATGTCCTGGCCGGTGAACACGGCCAGCACGCCGGGGTGGGCGGTGGCGGCTGACGTGTCGACGCTGTTGATGCGGGCATGGGCGTGGGGGCTGCGGACGATCACCGCGTGGGCCATACCCGGCAAGGTCAGATCGTCGGTGTACTTGCCCTGGCCGGTAATCAGGGTAGCGTCTTCGCGCCGCTTGACCGAGGTGCCGACGACGGGGCTCATGAGGCACCTCCCTCAGCCGCGCGTCGCACCGCCTTGACGATGTTGTGGTAACCGGTACAACGACAGATGTTCCCTTTGAGCCCTTCGCGAACCTCTTGCTCGCTCGGCGACGGGTTGTTCGCCAGCAGATCGACCGCGGTGAGAATCATGCCGGGTGTGCAATAGCCACACTGCAGCCCGTGCTCTTCGTGGAAGGCGGCTTGTAGGGGATGCAGCTCGCCGCCGGCGGCCAGGCCCTCGATGGTGGTGACCTTGCTGCCGTCGGCCTGGACGGCCAGTTGGGTGCACGATTTGACCGCCTTACCGTCGACCAGCACCGTACAAGCACCGCACAGGCTGGTCTCGCAGCCGACGTTGGTGCCGGTCAGTCCCAGATCTTCGCGCAGGAAGTGCACCAGCAGCGTGCGGGGCTCCACCTCCCGGTCATACGTGGTGCCATTGACCTCGATTCGAACCTGCTGACCCATCCACAACTCCTTTCGATTCGATCGCTGATATGAGCTCGACTAGATCGAATGTGACTCTGCTCGCATCCCATGTGATTCTGCTCGGATCAACCGCCACAGCTTCGGATCAACCGCCACAGCCACGCAGTGCCAGGAGGACGATGGCGAGCACGACGAGGGCGCCGATGCCATAGAGCATCGGCCGGCGCTCTTGGGGCACCAGATCGTCGACCACGCCCTTGGCGACTTCGGCGGCGAACTCGGCCTGGGACGGCGCTTCGACCTCCGGTGCTGCTTCGCCGGCCTCGCTGGCGGCCTGCGCCACAACCTGCTGCTCCAACCCTTCGAGGGCTTGGCGGGTGATGACTTTGCTCGACGAGTCGAGCAGCCGCTGACCGACTGAGGCGATGCGCCCGCCGACCTTGGCGTCGACCGAATAGTGCAGCACCGTCGACGATCCGGCGTCTTCCAGTCGCAGCTGGCCTTGGCCATCGACGAAGCCCGGGGCGCCCTTGCCCTTGATGCGCATCTGGTAGCTCTCGGGCTCCTGCAGATCGGACAGCTGGACGTTGCCCTTGAACTTGCCCTGGACCGGCCCGACTTTGATCTTGAGAGTGCCGGTGAACTCGTTGTCGCCGACCTCCTGGAAATCCTCGCAGCCAGGCAGGACCGCGGCCAAGACTGTTGGGTCGAGAACGGTCTTCCAGACCAATTCACGAGGGGCTTCGAAGGTATGCTGGCCTTCGATCTTCATAGAGGCTCCTGGAGCGAAGTGTCTAAGTGGCGAGGCGGTGTCTGTGGCCAGATTTATACCACGCTGCCGCGCTGCCGGCTAGCAGCCCCGATGAGAGTCGGAGCCGACCACTCTCAGTCGCTGGGAGCGTCGTGGTAGCATGGGTTACCGGGCGGGTCACGATGAGTCGATCGCTACCGGCGCTCTCGAGCGTGCGGCTGAATTCGGTCCATCAGCTGGGCTCGGTACACCCGCCGGGCTTGCACCATCAGCCGTGGCCTGCCACGGCGCCCAGGGCGAGCGGACGAATCAAGGGAAAGCGAATCGCGCATGCCGGAAAGGATTCTCTTCGTCGACGATGAGCCGGACTTCGAACGGCTGATTCGGCAGAAGTACCGCAAGAAGATTCGCACCGGCGAGCTGGTGCCGGAGTTCGCCCTCAACGGCGAGGAGGCGCTCGACAAACTGCAGGCCAACGGTGGCTATGGGGTGGTGCTGACCGACATCAACATGCCGGTCATGGATGGCTTGCGGCTGCTCGCCGAGATCAAGAAGCTCGACCAGCAGGTGCTGGTGGTGATCATCTCCGCCTACGGCGATATGCAGAACATCCGCACGGCGATGAATCGCGGCGCGTTCGATTTCCTCACCAAACCGATCGATTTCGAAGATCTTGAGATCACTCGACTCAAGGCCCTGGAGCATGTCGTCCAGCTGCGCGAGCGCATCCGCTTGAAGGAGGAGAAGCGCCGCCTCGAGGAGCGCAACTCGTTCATCAAGGACACCTTCGGTCGTTACCTGAGTGACGCCGTGGTACAGACCCTGCTCGAGTCGCCCGACGGACTGAAGCTCGGCGGTGAG
>JBCCGX010001152.1:0-3360 GCA_039029035.1 Acidobacteriota bacterium
GAAACCAGTACCGCGCTGCCGAAAAGAGCGGTCACCGCGCTCCTCCGCCGTTTCGGCGCCGAGCGCGAGCGGCCAAATCAGCAACGCTAGGCCGGCAGCCAAACAGGGTTTGGCGCAGCGGGTCGTCATCGGTAAATCGTACCACGACCGATGGACCCACCCGGAGCCTTCGAGCCCTGCCTCCAAGGTTGTTGACGATGCTCGACGCGGACGAACATCATTCCCACGACACGCTGCCAGCTCGAACTCGGATTGTCGCTCGCATGGGGATTCTATTCAGGCGCTCCAGGCATAATTGCCGGATCGAACGCGGGCTTTGACTCGCATGGGTTTCTCCTTTCGGACGGTAGTTTCGACCTGATGTCAGAGACGCGGGAAACCGCCCCGAAAACGATCAAACCCATTTTCGGCGCGAGAGTACACAGCCGCCGGGCGACCCTGAGATTCGAAGCAGCCGGCTACTCCGGGAGCAGGGCGCGGTAATGCGCCGCCTGCTCGGAGCGGTTCACGGCTTCGTAGAACTCGACCATGCGGCGCAGCGCGCGCACTTGCCGATAGTGGCCCGGCGGCAAAGCCTGTACCAGTTCGCCGTAGCCGGCCAGGAGCAGTGGCTCGCCTTCGCCAGCGCGATCGACGTGCCCCAGACTGGCGCCGAGGATGTTGCGCGCAGCGCCGACGTGGGGATGCCCCTCCCCCAGCGCCGACTCGAGGATACGGAGCGCTCGGCGAAACTGCGGCAACGCCTCCTGGTGGCGCCCCCTGTTGCATAGCACCGAGCCCAGGCCGAGCAGGGACAATCCGTACTCTGAGTGGTTCTCGCCGAGGGACCGGCGCCGGATGTCTGCCGCCTCTCGGTAGAGTGCCTCGGCCGCGCCGAGGTCGCCGAGCTTTTCGCGCACATCGCCCAGAACGGCGAGGAGCGAGGCGACCATAGAGTGCTCTGCGCCGAAGGCCTGATGGTAGATCTCGAGCGCCTGCTGCAGCAAATCTCCTGCCGCCTGTAGGTCACCCTTCTCGACCAACAGCCAACCCAAGTTGTGCAAGCTGTTGCCGGTCGCCGCATGGTCTTCTCCGAGCAGTTGGCGACGCATCGCCAGACCCTGCCGCAACAGGTCTTCGGCCTGCTCGAGGTTCCCCAAGTCGGAGTGAACGATGGCCAGATTGTTGAGGATCTCCGCCACCTCGGGATGCTCTTCGCCATAGAGATGGAGCGCGATTCGCAAAGCTTCAGTGTAGTGGCTCACCGCCGCGTCGAGGTCACCGGCAAGCCGACCTGCGTTGGCCAGATAGAGCAGACCGGAAGCCAGCTTCGGATGCACGTCGCCGTAGTGTTGGCGGACAATGCGCAGGCTCTCATCGAAGGCTTCGCGCGCCGCATCGAGCTGGCCCAAAACGATCTGTGCCCGGCCAAGATGCTGCAGGCTCTCGGCAACAGCAGGGTGATCGACACCATACAGCGCCTGGCGACGACGGACCGCTTCGCGTAGCAAGGCCTGAGACTCGGCCAACTCGGTGCCCATCAACAGAGCAAGGCCGAGATGATCGAGAGCCTCTGCCAGGGCCTCTTCCGGGCCGTTTCGTCGCAGCTCGAGCACGCGTCGAAATAGACTCTCGGCACCGGCGAAGTCGGCCTGCGCCTGGCGCAGCAGACCCAGGTTGACGAGACTCTCGGCCACCACAGGGTGCGCTTCGCCGTAAATCTCCTGGCGGGTCTTGAGCGACAGACGCAGCAGCGGCTCGGCCTCTTGGAGCAAGCCGAGGTTGCGGTAGACGTTGCCGATCGTCGCCGCCAACCCGGCGCTGACCTCGGGCTGTTCGGCAAGCTCGCGCTGCACCCGCTCGGCGCCGAGATCGAGAACCTCACGCGCGGTGATGCTGGCGCCCCGCGTTTGGCTCGGATCGACACCGGCGAAAGTGTCCTCCAGGACGGTAACTACTGCCCGGGCTTTGTCGCGCTCGCTACGCGCCTGGTCGCGCTGCATCGACAAGGTGACGGCCGAACCCGCGAGCAACGCGACGAAAACGGCTGCGACCGTCATACTCCAGGAGTGACGGCGCAAGAATTTGCCGGTCCGGTAACCGAAGGTATCGGGCCGCGCGAGGACCGGTAGCCCTTCCCGGTAACGCCGCAGGTCCTCGTCGAACGGGTCGATCGAGCCGTAGCGGCGAGCCAGCTCCTTGCGCAAAGCCTTTGCGACGATAGTCTCGAGGTCCCCTACCAACTGCCGGCGCAGCGGCTCCGGACGGCTGCGCCGGGCGCGCGCGATCTCGGCGGGACCTTTACCGTTCGCCTGGGCTCCGGTCTGACTGCGAATCAGGGCCACGCTGAGCCGTTCCGGCAGCACTTCCAGCACCGCGTGCTCGAGCGCTTCGAGGCGACTCGGATCGACGCGATAGGGCAGACAGCCGATCAGCAGCTCATACAACAGCACACCCAGGGAGTAGACATCGGTGGCGGTCGACACCGGCTCGCCGCGCACCTGCTCCGGGCTGGCGTAGCGCGGCGTCATCAACCGCTGTCCGGTCGACGTCCGCGCCAACGTCTGGGGGAAGCCCTCCGCATCGACCAGCTGGGCGATGCCGAAGTCGAGTAGCTTGGGCAGCCCCGAAGCGGTCACCAGCACATTCGACGGCTTGATGTCGCGATGCACCACCAGGTTTTGGTGGGCGTAACGCACCGCAGCGCAGAGCTGACGGAAGAGATCGATCCGCTCGCCGACGGTAAGCCGCTGGCGGTCGCAGTAGAAGTCGATCGGCTCGCCTTCGATGTGCTCCATCACCAGGTAGGGCTCGCCGTGGTCCGTGGTGCCACCGTCGAGCAAGCGGGCAATGTTGGGATGCTCCAGGGAAGCCAGGATCTGACGCTCGGTGCGAAAGCGCCGCTTCAGATCGCGTCGCCAGTGCCCGTAGCCAAAGATCTTGATGGCCACCTCTTGGCGGTACTCGTCGTCGGCTCGGACCGCCAGGTAGACCGTCCCCATGCCGCCTTCGCCGATCGGACGCAGGATCTCGTAGGGCCCAATCGCCCGACGCCGCGTCCGCGGCTCGACGACCGTCAGGTCCATCTCCGCCGCCAACGGTTTGTCGAGGAAGGCACCGGCAGCACGGTCGGCGGCGAGGAGCGACTCGACCTCCCGGCGCAACTCACCATCGGCACCGCAGATCTGGTCGAGAAAGGCACGACGCTCCCCGACGGGCGCCCTGGCGGCACGCTCGAATACCGCCTCGACATCCATCCAACGCTCGCCTCGGATCGGGTGGTTCATATCTTCGACGCGGGATCGGTGACGGAAAACGATCAGCCCTGCAGTCGGCAGCGCCAGCGATCTTCGGCGCTTCTCTTCTACCATTCAACCTTCA
>JBCCGX010001153.1:0-3352 GCA_039029035.1 Acidobacteriota bacterium
CCCGTGATTCAGCGGCTGCCGCCCGCGACGCCGGAAGAGGAGCTGATCGTGCGGATCCAGGGCGCTGAGCCGGTAACGGTCCACGTCGTCGACCAACTCGAGGGTTTGCCGGAGGTTTCCGGGATCGAGCCGCGGCCCGAGTGGGTGCTGGCGCGCCCACTCTTCACCATGGTGCGGAGCGACGTTTCGCTAGTGCGACGGTCGTTCGCCCTGGCGCCGATGCCGGAACCACCTGAATAGTTGTCGGCCGCTGGGCGGACAAAACGATGCCACAGGTGACGACGGGTCGCGGGACCTAGCAGAGATTGATCCACCGGCGGCCTCGAAACGGTTTTGCAGCAACCGACCCAACGGTCGGTGGTCGAATTCGCCATACCTCTGGTCCATAACATCCGTGCGGCTTCCGCACGGGCGTTCTAGGATTGCTAGAACGCTTGTGCGGCGTCCACAGAGGCGTTCTGGGATTGCTAGAACGCTTGTGCGTCGTCCCCAAAGCCGTTCTAGGATTTCTAAGTCGCCTGTGCGTCGCCCCCACGACCGATTTGGGATTTCTAGAACGCCCGTGCGCCGTACCCACAGCCGTTCTAGGATTTCTACAACGCCTGTGCGTCACCCCCGCAGATGTTCTGGGATTTCTAGAACGCCCGTGTGGCGCCTCCGCCAGCGTTGCAGAAGTTCTCGATCGGCTCTGCCGGCGGCGCACGAGCGATCGCGGATCTCCGGAACGGCCGTGCTGGAGGCCCGAGAGCGTTCCGAGATCACCTGACCGGCGGTGCAGCCGGCCCGCGAGAGTGCCGGGGCCTCCGGAACGGTCCGATCGACTTGTCTCGGCAGGAGAGAACGCCTCGGGTCGCTCTTGGCGTCGGGCCGATCCGATCCTCCCGGCTCGCTCTTCAGACTCGTCAAGGAGGTTGCTGGACTGGTGGCCGACGGCAGCCGGACAAAAAACTACCCTAGCCACCGGTTGGCTGACGGCAATCGGACCGTGGTTGACGCCGGCGACGCCAAGGCCGACGGATTACGGCCACAATCCAGTGCGGGCCGCCGCTTGGCCGACCGCCCTGGGACAACCACTGGCTCAGGCCTCGAGGTGGCTAGACGAGGCGACGGTCCGAGCAATGCCTGCTGTAGGGAGAAGGCCGGATGGAGCCGATGAGCGGATTTGAACCGCTGACCTGCTGATTACGAATCAGCTGCTCTACCACTGAGCTACATCGGCGTTGGCCAAGTCGGGGTCGGCTCCCCGCCGCGCGGGGAGTGGATTCTAGGCGAGATTGGTGGGGTTCGCAATCCCGGGCCGCGCGGCGATCAGGCGGTGGCGGCCTGTTGGACGGGGTGGACGTTCTCCATCTCGACGGCAACGAGCTTGGAGACGCCGCGCTCTTCCATGGTGACACCGTAGAGGGTGGAGGCGGTCTCCATGGTGAGCTTGTTGTGGGTGACGATGAGGAATTGGGTTTCGCCGGCCATCTCTTTGAGGGTCTCGACGAAGCGCAGGACGTTGACGTCGTCGAGCGGGGCGTCGACCTCGTCGAGGATGCAGAAGGGGGAGGGTTTGGTCTCGAAGAGGGCGAAGAGGAGGGCGATGGCGGTGAGGGCTTTCTCGCCGCCGGAGAGGAGCATGATGTTCTGCGGCCGCTTGCCTGGGGGGCGGGCGATGATCTCGATGCCGGTCTCGAGGATGTCCTCTTCGTCGAACAGGCGCATCTCGGCTTCGCCGCCGCGGAAGAGGCGGGCGAAGAGCTCGCCGAATTTGGCGTTGACCTGGGCGAAGGTGTCGCGAAAGCGCTCGCCGGAGGTCTCGTTGATCTCCTTGATGGTGGCCTGCAGGCGGCGCACGGAGTCGGCGACGTCGCGGCGCTGGGCGGAGAGGAATTCTTCGCGTTCGAGGGTTTCCTCGTACTCGGTGGCAGCCAGGATGTTGACCGGGCCGATGCGCTCGAGGATGGCTTTGCAACGCGCCAGATCGGCTTCGACTTCGGCCAGCTGGGCGGGACTCAGCTCGGGGATCTCGACGTCGTCTTCGACCAGGATCTCCGGTTCCGGTGCTTCCTCTTCCTCCTCGCCCTCAGTGTCGCTTTCGCCGGCTTCGCCTCTGCCGGCTTCGCCGGCGCTCTCGCCGTCCGCGGCCTGCTCACCGGCCTCGGTGGCCTCAGCGGTTTCGGCGCTGGGCTCTGCCGCTTCGTCCGCCGTCTGGGCCTCGGGGCTGGCTGCGTCGGCGTCCGAATCGCCAGCGATGGCTTCGGTGGACTCAGCCTCCGGCTCCGGCGGCGGCAGGGTGCCTGGGATGGCGAGCTTGAAGGCTTCGCGGTAGGAGAAGGAGAGGTGCTCGGCGTCCTGGTGGATCTTGGCGCGGTCGACCCGCAGGGTGCTGATCTCGCTGCGCAAGTCTTCCTGCTGCCGGCGGTTGCCTTGGATGACTTCTTCCAGAGCGCGGATCTCGGTCCGCTTGGCGTCGAGCTTCGCCTGTTGCTCGAGCACCGCTTCCTGGGTTCCGGCACGGGTTTCGAGGGCTCCTTGCAACTCCTGCTCGGCCTGCTCGATCGCGACATCGAGCTCGCTCAGGCGACGCTCGAGGATGGCGTCTTCGCGGCTCCAGATCTCCAGCTGCTCGTGGGTGTAGGTGATCTGGCTGCGGACCCGGGCGGTCTCCTGGTTGTGGGATTCGAGGCGCTCCTCGAGCAGCTCCAGGCGGCCGCGGCGGCCAGCGCCGGTGGTGCGTAGGGTCTCGCGCTCGTCCTTGACCTCTTCGAGGGCGCCTTGGGCCGTCTCGAAGTCGTCCACCAGGGTCTCGTGGGCGGCTTCGGACTCGGCCATGCGGCTCGACAGGGCTTCGTGGTCCTGGTTCAGGGAGGTCAGCTGAGTGGCGATCTCTTCGTCTTCGGCGACGATGGTCTGGTGCTCGTCGGCCAGCTTGTGGCGGCGCTTCTCGGCGTCTTGGCGGCGGGCCTGGGCGACGGCGGTCTCGCGCTGCAGCTCGGCGATCTCACCGCGCAGGCGATTGACCTCGGAGGCGTGGCGGGTGCGCTCTTCGACCAGGCGGGTCAGGGTTTCGGACGCTTCTCGGTGCGCGGTCTCGCATTCCGGGATCTCGCGCGCGATGGCTTCGAGCTCGCTTTCCCGCGCCAGCACGCCGGGTGCGGCCTCGCGCCCCTGGATGTGCAGGGCGCCGCCGATGGCCCACAGGCGCTGGCTGGAGACGAAGGCGATACCGGGGTGCTCGGCGGCGAGTCGCGCCGCGTCCTCGGCCGCGCGAACGAGGTAGGCCGGCGGCAGGGAGCCGGCGAGCGCTTCGGGCAGGCCGAGGGCTTCGCTCAGGCTCTGCAGGATTGCCGGATCGTCGACCTCGGCG
>JBCCGX010001154.1:0-3348 GCA_039029035.1 Acidobacteriota bacterium
CCGTCCGCTTGCCTTTGGCTGATGAGCTGGAGAACGTCGAGTACTCCATCCGCATCCCCGAGCCGGGTGGCCCGGCTCACTGTGCGCTGTGCCAGGCCAGCTTTTCCGCCGCCGGCCCGACGGGCTTCGCAGCGAACCGGCCGATCTGCGATATGTGCTTGCTCGAAGGCTCGGCCGGCCTCGGTATGGTGCTCGCCTTGGTCGCTGTAGTCCGGGCTTTCGCCACGGTCCAGCCAACCCGCCGGGAAGACTACCGCAGCGCTCTGGCCGAGCTCGGTGCCTTCGCCAGAATCTATGAACGCTTCGCCGTCAAAGCCGGTCCGCCGAGGGTCTTCCGCGTACCGAGTTTCGATGCCTAGTCAGCTAAATCAGATCAGCGACACCGGCGCGTTCTTCGAACAGCTCTTCTTCGGTCGCGTTCATCTGCTCGCGGCTGAAGTCGTCGATCGGTAGATCCTGGACGATCTCGTAGCGTCCGCCTTGGCAAGTGACAGGGTAGGAGTAGAAGACCCCCTCGCGCACGCCGTAGCTTCCGTCCGATGGGATCGCCATGCTGACCCAATCGCCTTCCGGTGTGCCGTGAACCCAGGTCCTGATGTGGTCGATGGCCGCCGAAGCCGCGGAGGCCGCGGACGAGGCGCCCCGAGCCTTGATGATCTCCGCGCCGCGCTTCTGCACCGTGGGGATGAAGGTACTGCGCACCCACTCATCGTCCACCAGGTCTTTCGCTTGGCGATCACCGACGGTGCTGTGGCTCAGGTCTGGGTACTGTGTTGCGGAGTGATTGCCCCAGATGGTCATGCGACGAATCTCGGTCGGATGACGACCGGTCTTGGCGGCCAGCTGCGAGATGGCACGGTTGTGGTCGAGGCGCGTCATCGCGGTGAACTGTCGGGGATCGAGCTTCGGGGCGTTGCTGCTCGCGATCAGGGCGTTGGTGTTGGCCGGGTTGCCGACCACGAGCACCCGCACGTCGGGGCTGGCGTGGTCGTTCAATGCCTTGCCCTGGACCGAAAAGATCGCGGCGTTGGCGGAGAGCAGGTCCTTACGCTCCATGCCCGGGCCTCGGGGGCGAGCACCGACGAGGAGAGCGACCTCAGCACCGGCGAAAGCCTCTTCTGCCTTGTCCGTCGTGACGATCTCGTGCAGCAGCGGAAAGGCGCAATCCCGCAGCTCCATCACCACGCCTTCCAGTGCTCCGAGTGCGGGAGGGATCTCGAGCAGATGCAGGCTGACCGGTTGGTCAGGGCCCAACATCTGCCCCGAGGCAATGCGGAAAGTGAGGGAGTATCCGATCTGGCCTGCCGCGCCAGTGACGGCAACGCGCACAGGTTGTTTCATAGTGAGCTCCTCGGTCTAGTCAAGATCCCGGCTTGGGATGTGTTTCGAAGGGGAGGTTGATACCTGGTGATGGTACCACTTGTCTCAGGCACGCAGAAAGGCTCGCCGGAGCCTCGATCCGACCGTGGAGCGGGAGCCAGCCAGGGGTTGATTGTGCACCAGCTATGATAGAATATCATATTGAAATCAGGCTATGAATCGGGCGCCGGACGTCGGCACCCTACCTGGGCGCGACGCCGAAACAAGGAGGACGACGACTTGAGCTTGCGAAGCGAAGGGCCGAATAGGGGCAAGGGACTGGGAACTGCTGCCACTGCTTTCGGTGCGCTCTGGACTATGGTGCTGCTTATCGGGCTGGCCGCGCCGGCCGACGCTCGAGCGCAGGATGAAGCGAATCACCCCAACGAAGCGACTTCGGCCAGCGGCGAATCGACCTCCGTCAAGGTCGGCACGGTCGGCGCCAGGTTACTGCTGCCGCTATACCTCGTCGACACCACCACTTCGGACGGACCGACAACCTTCTTTGCGATTCGCAACGAGTCGACCGATCCGGTGGATGTGACGATCAAGTACTACACCGCCGATGCGGCTTATCGGCCCTCGGCGCCGCCGACGCCGCAGTTCGAGCAGCCCACGGTGACGCTGGCGCGCAAGGCGACCGATACGTTCAACGTCAAGGCGTTCATTAGCCAGCTCGATGTCGACTCCGATGGCTTTGCCCGTGGTTACATCATCTTCGAGGCAACGGCAGGCCAAGGCGTCCTCCATGGCGATTACTTCCAGCTCGATGATGGCGGCAATTTCGCCAGCGGCTCGCGACTGGTCAATATCGATCCGGAGAGCAGCGGCAACGATCTCTGCAGTCGATTCAGCATGCGTTTTCTCGATAGCGCTCTGCTGTTCGACTCCGGCACGACGTTCACCGTCTGGCTTCAGCCGGCCGATCCCTTCGAGGGTGTCGCCTTCGCCTACTCGGTCTATGGTCTGGCCGGCGGTGACTCCAAGCTCGATGATGTCGTCCTATCGAGCAGGTTTGCCTTCGAGATCTCAGCCAGCGCACTGCGCAGTGTCGTGGTGCCCGACGAGTTCGGGGCGATCGAGTTTCAGTTCCCCTTCGATACAGTCGGTCATGTCTCGGCGGTGATGAGTGCCTCAGACCGCTTTTCGGTGGGTTTCGAAGCCACCTGCCTGGACCCTATTTGACGTAGAACGCCTGTTGGGCGGGGCAGAAAGGTCCCTTGCAGGGGCGAAAAGGTCCTGGCGTGTCCTCAATCGAGGACATTGTGGCGTCGGCTAACAGCATCAGCAGTCTTCTTGTAAATCTCATTGTGTCAACGATTTAGGTGGCTTCCTGCCGGTCGGATGCCGGCTGGTTCAACCTGGCCCGGAATTCGCAAAGTCAATGGGAAAAGGAGGTCAGCCATGGAAACGAAACCCTTACATCGATGCAGTCACCGAAAGAGCCTCAGGCTACTCGCCGCCGGCTTCCTACTCACACTCTCGGGCGGTGTCGGCGCCTCGGAGCACGCCTCGCCGAACAACGCGGAGTACGCCACGGCCGATAGCCGAGGCTCCGGACACCATCAAGGCAAGCACTACGACCACGGTAAGAAGTCGCACCGCGGCAACAAGCACTATCGCAGCGGTCGGCATTCTGATCGCCACCGCTACGACAACCATCATCGGCGCAACCACCGCTATCGGTCCGACCACCGCTATCGTTCGGACCGCTACCGTTCCGACCACCGCTACCGGTATGACCATCGCCACAGATACGACCATCGTGGCCGGTACGATCGCCACTATCGAGGCCATGGCAAGCGATACGACTCGCGCTATCGCTACGATCGAGGCTACCACTACGACCATGGGCGGCACGCCTATCGCTCGCGACACTTCGACATTCCGCGGCGCATTCTCCACGACCTGGTGCACGCCTACCGGGACTACTACTACGGCCGGCACTACTACGCGTCGCACAACCACTACCACACTATCTACCGCTTC
>JBCCGX010001155.1:0-3348 GCA_039029035.1 Acidobacteriota bacterium
GACGAGGCGCGGGCGCGGCTCGGCATCCTGCCCCTGGGCACCGGCAACTCTTTCTTACGCGAGTTCACCGAGGACGGCACCGCGCACTCGATCCGCGCCCTGATCGAAGATCGCCACCGCAGCTGCGACGTCCTGCGACTCAGCCACGCCGAAGGGCAGATCTACTTCGTCAACCTGCTCGGCTTCGGCTTCACCGCCAACGTCACCCTCAACACCTTCCGCGGCGGCTACAAGCGCTTGGGCAACATCGGCTACACCCTGGGCGTTTTGCATACCTTGGCCCGCATGCGGTACCCGACTCTTCCGTTGCGCGTCGACGGCGGCCAGGTCGAATCGGATCCTTTGACCTTCCTCTGTATCTGCAACAGCCGTTACACCGCCGGCTCGATGCTCATGGCGCCGGAGGCTAGCGTCGAGGACGGGATGGCTGACCTGATCCGTGTCGAGCCCTTGGGCCGCAGCGCGATCCTGCGCGCCTTCCCCAAGATCTTCCGCGGCACCCACATCGACAACCCTGCGGTCTCCGCCCGCGCTGTGCGCCGGATCGATTTCGACGTCACCGAGGCGACCGATCTGATGATCGACGGCGAGATCCTGCAGGCCGTCCCGCGATCACTCGAGGTTCTGCCTGGGGCACTGGAAGTGTGGGCTTAGGCGTACATCGCCTCGATCACCTCGGCCCAATTCGCCTCGATCACCTGGCGCTTGAGCTTGAGGGTCGGGGTGAGCTCACCGTCTTCGAGACTGAAGGGGCGGGGCAGGACATGGAACTTGCGGATCGACTCGACCCGGGCCACGGTGGCGTTGACCTGATCGACCCCACCCTGCACGGCTGCTACCAGTTGCGGATCCTCGTGCAACGCACCGTCGATCCCGTGCTCCGCGGCAAAGCGGGCGCCGGCTTCTTCTTCTAGAACGATCAGAGCGGAGAGGAAGCGCCGGGCGTCGCCGATAACAACGGCCTCGCCAATCAGCTCGTGCTGCTTGAGCTTGGCCTCGATCCCGGACGGAGCGATGTTCTTGCCGCCGGAGGTGATGATGAGCTCTTTCTTGCGACCGGTAATGGTGAGGAACTGATCGCTATCGAGACTGCCGATATCGCCGGTGTGGAACCAACCATCGGCCAAGGCTTCGGCCGTCGCCTCAGGGTTCTTGAAGTAACCGGCGAAGACGTTGGCGCCGCGGAAGAGGACTTCGCCGTCGTCGGCGATCTTCAGCTCGATCTCCGGCAGCACCGGGCCGACTGTGCCGAGTCGGGCCAAGCCGGCATGGTTCCAGGTGCCGGGACCGCAGGTCTCGGACAGGCCGTAGACCTCGTAGATGACCACTCCAAGGGCAGCGAAGAACTCCAGCACGTCGTAGCGGATCGGCGCGGCGCCGGAAGAGCTGAGCTTGATACGCCCCATACCGAGCTTGTCGCGCACTTTCGCCAACACCAGGCGATCGGCCAGGCGACCGCGCAGCGCCAGGGTCCCCGGTACCGGCTCACCGCGTAGCCGCTTGCCGGCCACCTGGCGGCCGACCTCGAAGGCCCACAGCGCCAAGCGCCGACGCCAGCCAGGGGCCGCCTCGACTTTGGCCATCACCGAGGCATGGATGCGCTCCCACACCCGTGGCACGCCAAAGAAGATCGTCGGCCGTACCTCGCCCAGATTTTCGGCCAGCTTCTCGATGGATTCGGCATAGTACACCTGGTAACCGGAGTAGACCGCCAGGTGGATCGAGATCATCTGCTCGGCGATGTGGGCCATCGGCAGGTAGGACAACGTCGAGTCTCCGCCTCCGAGCCCATGCAAGCCGTCACAGATCCTCGCCGTTTCCATCAGATTCGAATGGGTCAGCATGACCCCTTTCGGCGTGCCGGTCGTACCCGAGGTGTAGATCAGAACCGCCAGATGATCGGGCTGGATCGCCTGGTGCCGCTGGTCGAGCTGCGATGGATCGATACCCTCACCGCGCTCGAGAAATTCTTCCCAACCGAGGACTCCGGGAGCGTCCGGGATCTCCGAGCCCAGCACGATGACGAACTCGAGCGCCGACAGCTCGTCTCGCACCTCCCGTACTTTCTCCCACTGCTCCAGGTTCTCCACCACCAGAACCTTCGATTCCGCGTGCTGGGCGATGTAGCTCACCTGGTTGGCAGCGCAGGTCTGGTAGATCCCCACCGGCACGCTGCCAGCCGCCATGGCGCCGAGGCAAGAAATCGCCCACTCCGGGCGGTTGAAGCTCAGAATGGCCAAGGTGCCGCCCGCCGGGACGCCCAAGGCGATCAAAGCCCGGCCGACCTGGCTCACTTGGGCGTCGAACTCGGCCCATGACGTGTCCGCCCACGCGTCACCGACCTTGGCCGAATAGGCGGCCGCCTGCCCATGGTTCCGAGCGTGCGCTTGCAGCCGAGAGACAATCGTCTCGCTCACTCGGCACCCCCTGGCGGCTCGGCCCTCGACAGCCCGGCTTCTGGCACCATCCTTGAAAGACTGCTTTTTCTGTAAGATGTCACCATTGGTTGACCGGAGGATACCACCATGTCAAATCGACTGATTCGCCTTCTCGCTCTCTCGGCCCTGGCTCTGCTGGCGCCCAGCCTGACCACCGCCGCCTCGGCAGCTCGAGGTTCCGGTGTCACTCTGTTCGCCGACAAGGACTTCCACGGCGACAGCTACACTTTCTATGACGACGTGCCCTATTTGAAGGACACTCCGTTCGGCCACGACCGCGCCAGCTCGGTCCGCGTGACCTCCGGCTGCTCGGTGACGCTGTATTCGGACGCTGAGTATCGAGGTCGCACGACCACCTTGACCCGCGACGCCTACGACCTACGAAGCACACAGGTCGGCAACGATTCGATCTCCTCGCTGCGGGTTCGCTGTCGTCGAGCCTCCGGTGGACAGGTCGACTGGAGCCACCGGCGCGGCGCGGCGCTCTACAGCGACGACAACTTTGCCGGGCGACGCGAAATCTTCTACGACGACGACCAGGATCTACGCAACAATCGGATCCGCAACGACACCGTCAGCTCGGTCCAGGTCGCTCCGGGATGCCGCCTGACCCTCTACTCGGAAAGGGACTTCCGCGGCCGTTCCACCACCCTCGACTATGACGTCGACGACCTGCGCCAAACACCTGTCGGCAACGATTCGGTCTCGTCCCTGCGACTCGATTGCCGCCGGGGTGAACCCAGAGGTGATCACCGCGGTCGCCCACGCCGCAACCCCGATCGACGGGACGGCTACGCCGGGGTCACGCTCTACTCCGACACCGACTACCGCGGGCGCAGTGAGATCTTCTACGGCGACATGTCCGATCTGTCGCAGAGTGATCTCGGTAACGATACCGCCAGCTCGGTCC
>JBCCGX010001156.1:0-3348 GCA_039029035.1 Acidobacteriota bacterium
GACTCGCGGCGGTGCTCGATCAGCTCGCTGAGAACGCTACCGAGATCCGGCGAGTGCGCTTTGCCGGGCCGCGCGGCGTAGGAGACGCCGCCGGTGAGGGCCTGCAGGCGGTCGAGCCCGTCGCGGACGCCGCTCAAGTCGTCGCCGAAGGCCATGCGGGCGATCGGCCAGCCCGCGCCAAGGACCGAGGTCGCGACCCGCTCGGCGAAGTCGGTGCGATAGCGCTCGGCGTCTTGCGGCCGTCCCCAGCCTTCGTAGAGGTCGATCAGGCGGCCGAAGGAATCCAGGGCGTAGAAGTGTCCTTCCTCCACCGCCTGAGCGAGGATCACCTCGTGGCTCGCCAGCAGCACCGGCTCGGCCTCGGCATAGCGCCCCTGGGCGACCAGATTGACGCCCAGCATGGACTCGTTGAAGGCGAGGTTGAAGCTGCCGGCCGGGTAGATGCGCCGCATGACCTCAAGGGATTCGACGATCACTTTCTCGGCCTCGGCCACCTTGCCGGCGCGGTTGAGCACCCCGACCAGGGCCCCCCGGGTCTCCGCCGCCTTGGCGTCGCCGGCGGACAGCTCGCGCTCGAAGATCGCCAGCGCTTCGGCGAAGAAGGCCTCGCTCACCGGCTCGTGCGGCGAGTACCACAGCCAGTAGCCGGCGGCCATGTAGCTGTCGGCGACGATCACCCACAGGGGATCGCCGGGGGGCAGCGACGCGTTGGCCAGGCGCACCGTCTCGGCGAACAGCTCGCGCGCCGGCTCGACCATGCCGGCACCGGGTGCATGGGCGTTGTCGTCGAGCTCGGCGAGGAAGCGATCGAGGGTCGCGGCGAGCTCGGGATGGCTCGTGCCGATGTGATCGTGGCCGACGCGGCGGGCGCGCTGGACGAAGACGAAGGCGTCGTGGCTTTGCACGCGGAAGAGGACGCCGACCAGGGTCCACAGGGTTTCGTAGAAATCGGCCGGGTCGAACACTCCGAGCTGGTCGGTGAGCTCCACCGCGCGGCGCAAGTGGAGCTCGGCCAGCCGCTGCTCGCCGAGGGATTCGTAGGCCCGGCCCATGGTGGCGCGGATCTGGGCTTCGGCCTGGGGCTGGTCGGCAAAACGGCTCGCCATTTGGCTCGAGGCGCGATCGAGCAGGGTCCGCACCGAGACTTCCGGCTGCAGTGCGACCTCGGGATCGCTGAGCTCCAGGTTGTCGACCAGAAACTCCGTCACCACCTGGGCGTGGCGTGCCTCGCGCTGCGCCGCATCGCGCTGGCGCGATGCTTCGAGCAAGGCCAGGCTGGTGGCGATCACGCCACCGATCAGCGCCAGGGCGACCAGTGCCGCCGTGGCGACGGCCGTCCGATTGCGGGCGAGAAACTTGCGTACCCGATAGGTGGCGCTCGGCGGCCCCGCCAGCACCGGCTCATCGTGCAGGTGGCGGCGGATATCGGCGGCGAGATCACTCGCCGCGCCGTAGCGCCGAGTGCGATCTTTCTCCAGCGCCTTCATCACGATCCAATCGAGATCGCCACGCAGGCGACGCGAGAGGCCGGCGGCGTCGAGGCGGCGTCGGTTGGCGATGCTGCTGGCGTTGGCCGAGGTCGAGATGCGCAGGGACGGGCGTGGCGGCTGCTCTTCGCGCAGGATGCGCTGGATCTCGAGCAGGCCGGCTTCGAGCAGCGAAGCGGTGTCGAACGGCGTCGAGCCGGTGAGCAGCTCGTAGAGCAGCACACCCAGGGAATAGATATCGGTGCGGGTATCGATATCGAGCCCCGACATCTCGGCTTGCTCCGGGCTCATGTAAGCCGGGGTGCCAATGAAGCGCTGGTAGGCGGTGAACAGGGTCTTCTCGGTCAGCCGCGTGTGCATCGCCTTGGCGATACCGAAATCGATCACCTTGGCCACCGGCTGGCCGTCGTGCAGGGTCACCATGACATTCGACGGCTTGATGTCGCGGTGGATGACCCCTTTCTGGTGCGCGTGCTGTACCGCCTGGCAAACGTTGGCGAAGAGCTCGAGGCGCTCCTGGGTGGGTAGGTTGTTGGTGTCGCAGTACTCGGTGATCGACACCCCGCGCACCAGCTCCATGACGAAGTAGGGTCGGCCGGTCTCGGTGACGCCGCCGTCGAGCACTTTGGCGATCGAGGGGTGGTCCATCATCGCCAGGGCCTGGCGCTCGGCCTCGAAGCGCGCCACCACCTCGCGGGTGTCCATGCCCAGCTTGATGATCTTGAGCGCCACCTTGCGCACCACCGGCTCTTGTTGCTCGGCCATGTAGACCACGCCGAAGCCGCCTTCGCCGATGACCTGCAGCAGCTTGTAGCGGTCGATCACAGTGCCCGGGCCTTCGGTCACCGCCGACTCCGTATCGGCCGCCAGCGCTGGCGCTTCCAGCGTCTCGTCCTGGTCCATCTGCACCAGCATCGCCTCGACCCGATCGCGCAAGGCCGGGTCGCTCTCGCACTCACGGGCGAGAAACGCCGGACGCTCCTCCACCGGCAGGTCGGCGGCCGCCTGGAAAAGCTCTTCGATCCGTTGCAGCTCAGGCTCGTGCATCATGCCTCTCGAATCCCAGTGCGACAGGCGATGCGACAAGCCTTAACTTGGGACCGGACCGAGCGTCGCGGCCCAGCAGAGGATGCGATCTGGCTTAACTCTGGCGGCGACGCCAGAGCAGGAGGATGGCGCCGGAGCCGACCAGGGTTGCCAGGACGGCGACCCCGAGGCCACCGACGGTGGGCACGTCCAAGGCTTCGGGGGGCGGCGATTCGACGCCGGTGGTCGCCGCCACGGTGGTCGTTGCACCGAGAAAACCGAGGGTGCCGTTGCCGGCGATGGTGAGCGTTGCAGGTTGGCCCATGATGGGGTGCCTCCTTTTTGGCTCGATGGACCGCGAACGAGACGCGGAGCGAGTCGACCGAATCCACTGACCTCGACAAGAGTGGCCTCGGTGGGAAGCAGAACAGCTGACAACTGAAGATACTGCGCAGATCCTAGTAATCCGGCGGAATGGATGTCAAGTCTGCGCGGCGGGTTGGCCCGCCGCCAGCTCGACTTGCAGCCAGGCTTTGATGAAGCGCCATTCGCGCTCGATGGTGCCGACCGAGAGGTCCAAGGCGGCGGCGGTCTCTTTGGCCGTCAGGCCGGCGAAGTAGCGCAGATTGACGATCTTCCCCTTGCGCGGATCGTCGGCTTCCAGGCGCCGCACGGCACGATCCACCGCCAGCACGTCGGTCACCGGCGGCTCGATCGCCAAGCCGGCGTCGTCGATCTCGATCCGCTTGCGATCGCCGCCGTGCTTGAGCCGGCCCTTGCGTCGCGCCTGCTCCACCAGGATGCGGCGCATGGCGAGCGCGGCGGCGCCGAAGAA
>JBCCGX010001157.1:0-3346 GCA_039029035.1 Acidobacteriota bacterium
ATCACTGTCGATGCCCGGGTCGTCGCCTTCACTCTCGGGGTGTCGCTGCTCACCGGTCTGCTCTTCGGCTTGGCTCCGGCCTTGCGCGGCGCGCGCCGCGCGGTGGCTCCCGCACTGCGTCAGGCGGGCCGCGGCGCGTCCCTCGGCGGTTGGCGTCGCGTCTTGGTGGCGGGTGAGGTCGCCCTGGCGATGACTGTGCTGATCGGCGCTGGGCTGCTGGTCCGTAGCTTTGTTCGGGTGATCGCGGTGGACCCGGGCTTTGACACGCGGAATCTGCTCAGCGTGCGCCTGGAGCCGCCGATGCAAGTGGATATGGGAGGCTCGGACCTCGAGGCTATCATCGCGCGGCTGATGGCGGAGCGTGCCGAAGCGGCCGGGTTCTTCGCCCGCCTCATCGAGCGAATCGAAGCCCTGCCCGGGGTCGAGGCGGCGACGGCGGTCAACCGGCGGCCACTGGCAGGCGACTCCTGGTTCTTCAGCTTCGCCATTGGCGGACGCCAGGCCTCGCCGGAGGAGCCTTTGCCCAGCGGGATCGCCCGGGTGGTTACGCCGGGTTACTTCCGCACCCTGGGCATCCCGCAGGTCGCGGGTCGCGGGCTCACTCTCGCCGACGTCCAGGGCGCGCCGCGAGTGGTGGTGGTCGATCGAGAGCTGGCGCGACTCTACTGGCCGGGGGAGAGTCCCCTCGGGCAGCGCATCACCATGGGGGACATCCCGCCGGAATTCGCCGATCAGTTCACCTTCACCGTCGTCGGTGTGGTCGGCGAGGTGCACCACAACACCCTCGAGACCCAGCGCCGGCCGGCGGCCTATTTCCCCTTCGCCCAGGCCACCACCGGCCATGCGACGGATTGGGGCATGACCCTGATGATCCGCACCGCTGGCGATCCTCTGGCGCTGGTCGAAACGGTCCGGGCCGAGGTCGGGCGTCTCGACCCTACTTTGCCGATCTTCAACGTCCGCACGATGGACGACGCGGTCTCGCGCACCCTGGCGGGCCGGCGCTTTCAGTTGATTCTGCTCGGTACCTTCGCTGGCCTCGCCCTGCTCTTGGCCGCGGTGGGGATCTACGGCGTGATCGCCCACTCGGTGAGCCAGCGCAGCCAGGAGATCGGCATCCGTCTCGCCCTCGGCGCCCGTGCCGTCGAGGTGCAGCGGCAGATGATGCGGGAGGGGATGATGCCGGTCGCCATCGGCCTGGCGTTCGGCGGGGGTCTGGCCCTGGTGTCGGCGAGGGTCCTTTCGGGCCTGCTCTTCGGCGTCGAACCGGCCGATCCGGGCTCCTTTGCCGCCGCTGGTACGTCGTTGATCCTGGTCGCCCTCGCCGCCTGCTGGATCCCAGCTCGGCGGATCAGTCGGGTCGACCCGACAACGGCGCTGCACTGCGAGTGAGCTCGAGGGGTTCGGCCGCCGGAGCGATCGGTATACTGTCACCGTGCTCGCCCGCCTGGCTGCCCGGCCGCTTCTGATCCACTCCCTTCTGATCGCCCTCGCGACGTTCTCGATCTACGTCCTGGGCGCCTGTCGGACGATCTATGTCGGTGATAGCGGCGAACTGGTCGCCGCTGCCGCGACCCTGGGTATCCCGCACCCTTCGGGGTACCCGCTGTACGTGCTCCTCGGCAAGCTGTGGATCGTGCTGGTGCCGATCGGCTCGGTCGCTTTCCGCATGAGTCTGTTCAGTGCGGTCATGGCGGCTGCTGCTTGCGGCCTGTTCTTCGGCTTGCTGCGTCGCGCCGGGCTGGCGAAGGTCGCCGCCGCATTCGGCAGCCTTCTCCTGGCGTTCGGACCGAGCTTCTGGTCACAAGCCAATATTCAGCGGGTCTACAGCCTCAGTGCCTTCTTCGTCGTTGCGGTGACCGCCTGCGCCTTGGAGTGGCAGCGCAGTCGCAAGATCCATTGGATGGTGCTAGCGGCCTTCCTCGCCGGCCTTGGCACTTGCAGTCATACAGTGCTGGGGCTCATCGGCGTCGCGGTCGGCCTCTTCGCGCTGCTCGACGAGCCGGCCCTGCTGCGACGGCCCTTCCATCTCGCCGCTTGTGTCGGGGCCGGAGTCGTCGGCCTGTTGCCTTACGCCTACCTGTTATTGCGTTCGCGGCAGGATCCCCGCCTCGATTGGGGCGACCCCGAGACCCTTGGGCGCTTGGTCGACGTCGCCGTACGGCGCAATTTCTGGGATCGGGCCTGGGTGGAATCCCCCGGGGACGCTCTGATCGTCGCCTTCGACTTCGTACAGAGCTTGGGGCCCGAGCTCGGCTGGGGCGGCGCGGCGCTGGCCCTGATCGGTGCGATCCTCGGGTGGCGTCGCGGCTGGCCGGTCCTCCTGCCGCTGCTGGCGATGGCAGCCAACCTTTGGGCTGTGGGGGCGCACGGCTCGCGCAGCGACATCTTCATCTGGCATCGCTACTACATTCCGGCCTACGCCATGGGTGCCCTTCTGGCGGCCTACGGCTGCCAGCTGATCGTCGAGCGTTGGGGGCGGCGCTGGGCGACCGTGGCGTTGGTGATCCCGTTGGTCTTGCTGGTGAGTGGCTTCTCGCGATTCGATCGCAGTCGTTACCGCATTGCCGAAGACTTCAGCCGTACCCTGCTCGACACCTTGCCGCCGGGGGCCCACCTCGCCGCGACGGACGACAACATCCTTTTCGTCCTGATCTATCTACATCTGGTCGAAGGCCTGCGGCCGGATATCGATCTGATCCTGCAGGGGGTGGGTGACGCCGAGCTCCCGGCACTGCGTTTCGACCCGGACGAGGACCCGCTGTTTTTCACCCACCATCCCAATTGGCGCAACGAAGCGCTCGAAGCGGTGCCGATCGGGCTCACCTTTCGCACCCTGCGCTCCGGTGGGCCACTGCCGGAGCCGGTCATCCCCAAGACCGAGCTTGACGGCGAGAACGATCCGCGTGTGCCGAAGGACTACCTGACGCGGAATCTGATCGGTCACTTCCACTACATGCTGGGCGTTACCTTCGAGCGTCGGGATTGGCCGCGGGCCGCTGCCGAGTTCGCTCGGGCCACCGCGGTGGCGACGGACAATGATGTTCTGTTCTACAACCTGGGGCTGATCTATCGCCGCAACGGCCTGTTCCAACGCGCCCTGACCGCCTTCGAACGCTCCCAAGCGATCAATCCGCGGCATATCGCCAGCGAGCGCCCGGTGCGGTCGACCGACCGCCTCACCGAGGTGCAGCGCGAAGTCGATCGCCTGGCGGCGATCGAAGGGGCTTTGCGCGGCGATCCGCGGTTGCAGGGCCTGAAGAAGGGGCAGGCTGAGTACCACTTGAGGATGGCGTCGCTGCTCGAAGAGCGCGGCGAAGCCGTGGCAGCACGAGGCCATCGACGA
>JBCCGX010001158.1:0-3345 GCA_039029035.1 Acidobacteriota bacterium
GTGGTGCCGGCGGATTCGGCGGCAGACTTCGTAGCCCGACATGCGCGGCATCATGACGTCGAGTAGGACGAGATCGAAGTGCTCACGCTCGAGCAGGCGCAGGGCCGCGGCGCCGCCCGTCGCTTGCCGCGTGCTGAGCTCGCTGGCGGTCAGGTGGTTCACCAACACCTGGCGGATCACCGGCTCGTCGTCGACGATCAGGATGCGGTGCCGATCGTCGCGCGCTCCATCGTCGGGGGGCGGCTCGGCCGCGGCACCGGGGACCGCCGCCTCGATCCCTGCCAGAACCCCTGTATCGACAATCGATTCGGTGGGGGAGCTCGGCGCCGAGCCTTCGGCGATCGGTAGGGTGAAGAAGAAGCTCGAGCCCTCACCAGGTACCGACTCGACCCACACACTGCCACCATGCAGTGCCACCAGCTCCTTGGTCACCGCCAGACCCAGGCCAGTGCCGCCGAACTGGCGCTCGGTCGAGGCGTCGGCTTGCTCGAAGGACTCGAAGATATGCTCCTGATGGTCTTGCGAGATGCCGATGCCGGTGTCGAGCACCCGAACCGTCAGCCGCCCTTCTTCGGCCACCGCCGAGACCTCGACGCGTCCCGACTCGGTGAACTTGATGGCGTTGCTCAGCAGGTTCAAGAGGATCTGCTGCAGGCGGTTCTCGTCCCCCTCGGCGGCCGGCAGGCCAGGATCGATGGTGTTGAGCAGTTGGAGGTCCTTGTCACCGAGCAGGGGCTTGGAGAGGGTCAGGACGACGTCGGTCAGAGCCTTCAGGTCGACCGCCTTCTTCTGCAGCTCGAGGCCACGGCGGCTCATCTTGGAGAAATCGAGGATGTCGTTGACCAGGCCGCTGAGGCGTCGCCCGCTGTTGACGATCATGCCGAGGTTGGAGCGCATCGCCTCACCGACCGGGCCGGCGGCGCCGTCGAGCAGCGATTCGGCGATGCCGACGATGCCATAGAGCGGCGTGCGCAGCTCGTGGGAGGTGTTGGCGAGGAATTCGTCTTTCAGTCGGTCGACCTCGCGCAGGCGGGTGTTGAGAGCGCGCTCACGGGCGAGCTTGACTCGCTGCCAGTGCAGGTAGCCGACGACGATCGAAGCCAGGGCGAGGGAATAGAGGCTGTAGGCCCACCAGGTCTTCCACGGCGGTGGCAGGACGCGCAGTTGCAGGGTGACCGGGGTCTCGCTCCACACACCGTCCTTATTGCTCGCCTTGACCTGCAGCTCGTAGGGCCCCGGGTCGAGGTTGGTGTATTGGGCGAATCGTTGGTCGGCGCGGGTGGCGATCCAATCGTCGTCGAAGCCTGCCAATCGGTACGTGTAGCGGTTGTCCTTTGGGCTGGCATAGTGCAGCGCGGCGAACTCGACCGAAAACACTTTGTCGCGATAGTCGAGGGTGAGCTCACGGGTCGCGGTGATCGACTCGGCCAACGGTGAGTCGGGGTCGCGATGCCTGAGGGGCACCGGCAGATTGAGCAGGCGAAAGTCGGTCAGCACGACCTTCGGTGGGCTGGGGTCACCGCGAATCTGGTCGGGAAAGAAAGCGGAGAGGCCGCCGACGCCGCCGAGGAACATCTCGCCGCTGGTGCTGCGAAAGGCCGGCCCGATGTAGAAGATATCGCCGTGCAGGCCGTCCTCGACGCCGAAGGTAGTGAATTGCTCGGTGATCGGATCGAAGCGATTGAGACCGTTCGAGGCCGCAATCCAAAGATGGCCGGCGTCGTCTTCGAGGATTCCGACCACCGAATCGTCCGACAGGCCGTCCTTCTCGCGAAAGTGTCTGAATTCGCCGCGCTCGCGGTCCCAGCGACTGAGGCCGCCGCCGATGGTGGCGATCCAATAGATGCCGGAGGTCGCGTGGTGCAACCACGTGACCTGGTCGCTGCTCAGGCTGTTGCGGTCCGCCGGGTCGTGCCGTATGTGGGTAAAACTACCCTCGGCATCCAGGCGATTCAGACCGCCGAAAGTGGCGACCCAGAGGTCTCCGGTGCGGTCCTCGAAGACGCCGTAGACTTCCTCGCTGCTCAACGAACCGCCATCCGCCGGATCGTGGCGGTAAGCGGTAAAGCTCTCTGTGTCGCGGTCGAAACGGGAGACCTGATCGCCATGGCCGATCCAGACCGTATCGGTCCTGTCGACCAGCAGGGAGTAGATGAAATTCTCCGGCAGCGAACCGGCATCCTGCGGATCGTGTCGGTAGTGCACGAAGCGCTGGCGGTCGCGGTCCAGGCGACTCAAGCCGCCGCGGGTGCCGATCCACAAGGCGCCTTCGGAGTCCTCGACCACTGAGGTGATCGAGATGTTGGGCAGACTGGTGGGTCCACCGTCGGCACGGGTGAAATGGGTGACGCTGCCGGTGGTGCGATCGAAGCCGGAGAGCCCGCCGTCGAAGGCGCCGATCCAGACAACACCCGCGTGGTCTTCCACCACCGCCCAGATCTGGTCGCCGCGCAGGCCGTTCGGCGCTTGGGCGTTGGGGCGGAAGGTCAGGAACTGTTCGCGTCGGCGATCGAATTTGTCGATGCCGTCGCGCGAGGTGATCCACAAGATGCCAGTCGAGTCTTGGTGCAGATCGAGCAAATCGTCGGACTTCAGACCGTACGGATCGTTGGCGTCGTGACGGTAGTGGGTGAAGGTTCGGGTCGCTTGGTCGAGGTGGCTGAGGCCAGCGCCGTGGCTGGCGATCCACAAGTCGCCGGAGCCGTCTTCGTAGAGGGCGCTGACGAAGCTGTTCTGGCGGCTGGGATCGGTCGGATCGAGAGGCAGGCGTTCACAGCTCTGGGCGGTTGGGTCGAAGCGGTCGACTGCTCCATTGGTACCGACCCACAGCATGCCCGCTTTGTCGATGGCAAGGCTGAATATTTCGTCGCTGCTCAAGCTGTACGGATCGTCGGGATCGTGGCGGTATTGGACCAGCGCGCCCGTCGTGTCGGCCTCGGCGAGCTGCAGGCTGTGCAGCCCGCTTTCGCCGGTACCGATCCACAGCCGGCCCGCCGCATCTTCCGCCAGAGCCTGGACGCCACCGGCTCCCAGGCTGTCGGGATCGTTCGGATCATGGCGCCAGCTGCGCCAGCTGCCGCTGCGTGGGTCGAGGCGGTGCAGGGCATCGCCGGTGCCTACCCAGATGTGGTCTGAGCTGTCTTCGAGCAGGCAACCGATCGTATCGGTGGCGAGGGGGCCGGGCTCGTCATCGGCGTTACCGTAGCGAGTGAAGCGCTCCTGCAGGGGGTCGAAACGATTGAGCCCGCCGCCTCGGGTGCCGAACCACAGCATGCCGTCGCGACTCTCGAGGATTCGCATGACCTCGTCGATCGACAGCGACTCCGGGTCATCGGGATCGTGCGA
>JBCCGX010001159.1:0-3344 GCA_039029035.1 Acidobacteriota bacterium
CGGCTCGGGATCACCGAAGCCGGCGAAGAGCCAGTCGCTCGACGGCCCTTCGTTGTCCAGGCGGCCGAGGGCCGAGGCGCTCGGCAGATAGGTGATCTCGAAGCGCTCGACCAACGGCGCCGGCAGGTCGCCGACCGGACTGGGCAGGATCTCGAACGGCAGGTAGTGCAGGGCGCCGTCCGGAGCGATGCGCAGCGAGCTATCGTGGGCCTCGATCGTCGAGTCGGGCAGGAGGGCCCGCGCCAGCCGGCGCAGGCGCTCGTCGAGCGGTGCCTGGCGACTGGCGAGCGTGCGGTGGACGGTGGCTGCCTCTTCGAAGATCGCCTGACCGTCGCCGAGACGGTGCAAGCGGATACTTTGCTCTCGGATGACCCACACGTAGAGGGCGCTCTCGCCGAGGAAGTACTCGAGCACCGGGCCACCGGCAGTGACGAGCCGGCGCAGGTCTTCGGCGATGAGCGGCTGCGGCACGCCGCCGGTGTCGCGCGCTCGACGAGGGGTTCCCAGGCTGTCGAGAAGCTCCCGCGCCTTGGTGCGCTGCACCAGCTCCAGGGCTTGCTCCAGGTGACCCTGGCCAGGCTCGGCGTCGTCGAGCTCTGTCAAGATGTCGATCGCCGCGGCGTAGACCGGTCGCTTGTCGCCAAAGTAGCCGGAGCGCAGGGCGCCGCCGTCCAGGCTGGCCCGCACCGTCTCGATTTGCTCGATCGCCTGCTGCAAGTAGCGCAGCGCGTCATGGGGGTGACCATCGTCGTTGGCGCTACGCCCGAGCCCGGCGAGCGCCGACCAGCGTCCCTCGGCCGAGCCCGCCGCGTCGGAGACTTCGAGGCAGCGCTGAAAAAATTCCTGGGCCTCGGCCAAGCGGCCGCTCTCGCGCAGCAGCCGGCCGAGGTAGAAGAGATCCTGGATCTCTTCGGAGCGGTCGCCGCTCTGCCGGGCCAGCTCCAGGGCCCCGCGGTAGGCATTCTCGGCTTTCTCCGCCTGTCCCAAGTTGAGGTGCCAGGCGAGGCCCAGGTTGAGCAAGGCGTTGGACAGCGCTGCCGTATCGCCCAGGGTGTCGGCCTCCGCCGCAGCGGCCTCGAAGGCCGACACCGCCTGCACCGGGTCACCGAGGTTGCGATAGATCACTCCGAGATTGACCCGTAGCGCCACCCGATGCGCCGCATCGAGACCGGCTTCGTCGGCTGCCAGCTGGCGGTAGAGGTCGAGCGCTTCACGGTAGGCGCCGAGCTTCTCGAGCACCACGCCGCGATTGAAGCGCGCCAGCTGGGCCTGGCGTTCGGCCCAAGGCTCGGCGGAGTGGTCCGCGGCCAGGGCTTCGACCGCCGCGAAGGTGGCCAGGGCTGCGCCGTAATGCCCAGCTTCGATTTCTACTGCGCCGAGGTTTTGGCGGTTGATCGCCTGGGCTTCGAGATCGCCCAGACGCTGGTTGATCGCCAGGGCTTCGTGGTAGGTCAGGGTGGCTTCATCGAAGCGTCCGAGGTAGCGCAGAGCGATGGCCAGGTTGTTCAGCGTCCGCGCCGTCCGCGCGTCGTCGCCGAGCTGCCGCCGGAGTCGTATTGCGGCGCGACATTGCTCGAGCGCCGCCGTGTAATCCGCCAGGTTGTTGAGCGCGACGCAGGAGTTGTTGTGCGCGATCGCCTTGGCCGGTGTCTCACCCTTGGCGATGATCTCGCCATAGGCCTCGAGGGCCTCGTGCCATTGACCGGCCACCATGAGGTCGCGCGCTGCCCCAAGCGGGTCCGGCGGTTGGGCGTGTGCCGAAGCCGCCACGATCAACAAGAGACTGATGAAGAAGGGTACGCTCGACACGGCGGTAGTGTAGCGCCTCGCGACGCCCAGCCTGAGCCCGCCCTTCTGGCGACCGGTGGTTCCGGGACCGCTTCGGGCCGTGGCAGGCGGCGGGCCGTGCCACCAGCGCCGAGGTGTCCGTGTCCGACATCGCTTGGCGTTTGCTTGGTCGAGAACGGGATCTGAAAAGACAAATCACGTGCAAAACGCCTTAGCCCGTGATCTGCAGTGACAAATCGTGATCGCAAGCGGTGCGATTGGAATTTGTAAAGCCTCACCGCTCTCGAAAGCCCCATGACCGCGAATTGCAACGACAAATCGCGATGGCAAGCGGTGAGATCGCGATTTGAAGCAACACATCACGTGCCTAGTCTCCGTGGCGGTGAATTGCGGCGACAACTCGCGATTCCAGGCGCTGCGAACGGGACTTGCAGAGCCGCAACACGGTCATGAGCGCTGCCCGTGAGATTCGCAGCGAGATCTTGCCATCGCAGGGAGTGGGACAAGGGGTCGTAGGGCCGCGACGACTCGGTCGCCGCGGCCCGGCGCTGTTGACCGGAAATCAGCAGGCTGTCAGTTCACTTCGACCTCGACTGTGTTCGAGTGGATGTGGGTGCCGATGTTGTCCAGGGTCAACCCGCGGAAGACGAGGTCGTCACCGGCATAGGTCAGGGGCACCAAGTAGGAACCGGCCCACAGGCCGCCCGGCGGCACGGCACCTCCGACGACGTGGAGGAGGGTCGGAACGCCGCTGACCTCGATGAGTTGCAGGCGGGTCGGCTCACCGTCGATCGCTCCGCAGAGCTGGAAGTCGATCGAATCGCCGGCCAGGACGGAGCTCTGCGCGATGTCGAGGCTCACCCGCGGCACGTCGTAGAAGTAGCCGGCGCCGGCGCCGAAGGCGGCTCCGCCATCGAGAGGCGAGCCGAAGACGGCGGTCGTGGCGTCGAGATCGAGCGCGCTGCCGAAGTGGACGCCCGGCGCCAGATCGGGAGACTCGATCTTGGTCTGCTCGATCCAGTCGATGCCATCGAAGCGGTAGAGGTAGGCGGCGCCGGAAAGGTTGCCCGGGGCATCATCGAACGAACCGACGAGGGCGGTGTCCCCATCGATGGCGACGTCGATTCCGAAGCGATCGAAGGGCTCCACGTCACTGGCAGTGACCTCGGCAACCTGGAGCCAGCCTGCGCCGAGCATTCCGATCTCGAAGATGTAGGCCGCGCCGCGGTTCTGGCCGAGCGTGTCGTGGAATTGGGCCCCGACGATCGCGTGGTTGCCGTGGATGTCTACCGCGGTGCCGAACAGATCGTCTTCCGCCAGGTTGTTCGAGATGATCTTCTGGAAGTAGGCCCAACCGGCTCCTTGGTCGGAGAAGATGTAGGCGGCGCCACCGTCCAGAAAGTTGGCATTGTCGGCCCAGGCGCCGGCGATGATCCAGTTGTCGTGGATGGCGATCGAGTGGCCGAGGAAGGCGTCCTCCAAGGCGTCCGGCGCGACGAGTGTCGCGACAGAGATCCAGGCCAAGCCATTGAATTCGTAGACATAGGCCGAGCCCG
>JBCCGX010001160.1:0-3341 GCA_039029035.1 Acidobacteriota bacterium
GGTCGGCGACCGGGCGGAAAGCTCCTGGACCAGTCGCGAGCTGATCCGGCACGCCGGCCGCAAGGATCTGATGCCGGCCATCCGGCGGCTCGACCGCATCCTCTACGGTGGCGACGCGCCGCAGGTCGCGGCCATCCGGCGGCTGTGGGGCGATCTGAGGGAGGCGAGTTGAAGCGCCGCGTCGGCGGGTGGCTCGCCGCCCTGCTGCTCCTCGGCGGCCTCGGGCTGTGGCTCGCCCGAGTCCCCGGCGCTGTCTCTAGCACCCTGTCACCCAACGCCAGCGGCTGGCTCGCCGCCCGGCTCTATCTCGAAGGCCGCGGGGCGAGCGTCGCTCTGCATGACGGGCCGTTCTCGAAGCTCACCACGCTAGACGGCGTCCTGGTGGTCGGTTTCCCTTGGCAGCAGCCCCTCGCCGACGGCGACCTCCAGGCGCTGGGGCGCTTTCTGCACCAGGGTGGCACGGTGCTGGTGGCCTACTCCGGCGCTCTCGGTGACCACCGCGAAGTTTGGATTCTGGAGACCTTGCAGCTCGAGCTGGACCTCGTCCGAGACCTGCCCCCGGTCGCCCCGCAGCGCTGGTGGGCTCATCACAACACTACCTGGGAGCTCGTCGCCGACGACGCCTCAGCCGCTTTGCCGACCCTTTCGCTCAGCGCCTTGCAAGCGACTCCGCTGGCACCGAGGGAGGCGCGGGTGCTTTACAGCGAGCCCGACTTCGGCACCCCGCTGATCTTCGACTACCCGCTCCACCGAGGCCGGGTCGTCGTCCTGCCGGCGGCCTTGTTGTCCAACGCCGAGATCGGCAACGCCGGCAACGCCGACTTTCTGCAGTCCCTGCTCGACTGGCTGGGCGACCGCTGGACCTTCGACGAGTATCATCACGGCTTGATCGGCCGCGACGCGCTGCCGCAGACGACCTCTCGCTTCGCCTGGGATCTGTTCATCGTGCACCTCGCTTTGATCTACCTGCTCGGCTTCGTCGCCTTGGTCCGCCGCTTCGGGCCGGCGTGGCGCGAGGCGCCGGTCGCCCAGGGCTCTACCAGCTCGTTCCTGCGCAGCCTCGGCACCCTGCACGAGGCCCTGGCGCACCACCGTGGCGCGGCCCGGCGACTGGTCGAGCGTGCCCGGGCCTACCAACCGAATCTTTCGTTCGGCGCCGAGATCGACGAACGCGCGCTACGAGTCACCCACGCGGACGACCTGGTCGACCTGGCGCGGGACGTGGCGCGGATACAGCAGTGGCGCGGATACAGCAAAGGAGATAGCCCTTGACCTCGGATCTCGAGAGCCCAACGGTCACCGATTTAGTGGAACTGACGACCCTCGCCGAGAAGATCTTGGCGCGGCTGAACGACCTCGTCCTCGGCCAGGACGAGGCCTGCTCAGCCCTGCTGGCGACCTTCGTCGCCGGCGGCCACGCCCTGCTGGAGGGTGTCCCCGGCATCGGCAAGACCCTCCTGGCGCGCTCGTTTGCCGCCACCTGCGGGCTCGATTTCAACCGAGTGCAATTCACCCCCGATCTGATGCCGACCGATGTCACCGGCACCAATGTGTTCGGCCGCGAATCGAATCGCTTCGAGCTCATCGAGGGACCGATCTTCACCCAGATCCTGATGGCCGACGAGATCAATCGCACACCGCCCAAGACCCAGGCCGCGCTGCTCGAAGCGATGCAGGAGCGCCAGGTGACGATCGACGGCGAGCGCCACGTCCTCGACCCGAGCTTCTTCGTCATCGCGACCCAGAACCCGGTGGAGTTCGAGGGCACCTATCCGCTGCCCGAGGCGCAGCTCGACCGCTTCCTCGCCCGCATCGACATGTCGCTGCCGGACCGCGAGCGCGAGATCGAGCTCTACCGCCGGGCGGTCAGCGGCGAGCTCGCCGGTTGGAGCCGCGACACGCTGCCCGAGCCGGTAGTCACCGCGGCGGAGTCGCACGCGTTGCGCCAGGGCTCGCGCCAGGTGCACGTCTCGGACGACTTGCTGGCCTATCTGGCCGAGCTCGCCCAGGCGACCCGCGACTCACCGCATCTCGAGCTCGCCGTCAGCCCGCGCGGCGCCCTGGCGCTGCTCGAGACGGCGCGGGCTGCGGCGCTGATCGAAGGCCGCGACTACCTGGTGCCCGACGATCTGAAGCGCTTCCTCGTCCCGTGCTGGGACCACCGCCTGATCCTCACCGCCGAAGCCGAGCTCGAAGGCCACGGCTCGCGCCGTATCCTGGGCGATATCGCCAGCTCGGTGGACGTGCCGAAGTAGATGCCTGCGGCGCGCGTTTTCTTCCTCCTCGCCCTGACCACTGTCCTGGTAGTGGTGGCGGTGATCGAGCGCGCCTGGGGTCTGCCGATCCTGCTCCTCGACGGCGCGATCCTCGTCGCCTTCGCCATCGACCTGGTGCGGGCGCGGCGGGCGACGCTCAGCGCCAGCCGAGCATGGCCTCGGATCCTCGTCCAGGGCGCCGAGGCCGAGATCCGCCTCGAAATCGTCAACGGCGACTCGCGCCCCCTGCGGGTCCGCCTGCGCGACACCCTCCACCCCGGCCTGGCGGAGGCACCGCGGCGCACCGAGCTCGAGCTGCCAGCCGGCGGCCGGTCAGCCTGGAGCTATTCGATCTGCCCCCAGCGCCGTGGCGAGCATCCTGCCGGGCCGCTGGTCGCGCGGGTGCTGGGCCCATGGCGGCTCGCCTGGACCCAAACGGAGCTTCTGGATACCGAGACGCAGCGGGTCTACCCACGGGTGCGTTGGGACGGCAAGGTCGGCCAGCTGCTGCTACTCGCCCACCGCCAGGCTCTGGGGCGCAACCCCCAGCGTCTGCGAGGCCTGGGCAGCGAGCTTTATGCGCTGCGCGAGTACCGGCCCGGTGATCCGCCCAACAAGGTGCACTGGAAGGCGACGGCCCGCCACGGCAAGCTGGTGAGTCGCGAGGAAACCTGGGAGCGCGGTGCGAAGTTGGTCGTCTTGCTCGACTGCGCCCGCGGCATGTCCGGCTCGGACGGCGAGCGCTCGAAGCTCGATCACGCCCTGGCCGCTTCCCTCGCCCTCACCCGCGTCGCCGCCTCGCGCGGCGACACCGTGACCCTCATCGCCTTCTCCGACCGGATCGAGCGCCGGGTCCGAATCCATTCGGGTCACCGCTCGATCCACGACGCCTACGGCGCGGTCTACGACCTCTCAGCCCGGCTGGTCGAGCCTGCCTTCGACCTCGCCGCCGAAACCGCCAACCAAACCGAATCCCGCCGCTCCACCGTCGTCCTCTTCACCTCGGTGGTGGACCTGGCGGCGGCGGAGCTCTTGCGCGGCGCCGTGCTGCACCTCGAGCGCCGCCACCGGCCGATCCTGATCAAC
>JBCCGX010001161.1:0-3338 GCA_039029035.1 Acidobacteriota bacterium
CGCCAACGTCCAAGAGCCTGTGTCACCCTCCTCGTGGCGTTGGCGCTGGTGGCGCCCCTGGTCGCGTCGAGCGCCGGACCCACCGAACCGGGGACCGGTCCGATGATCGAGATCGCGTTGCACGTCTCGGGTGCGGACCAGGCTTTCGCGGCGGGGGAGGTCTTGCTGGCGGAGCATCGGGCACGGCTGGCGCTGGCGTTGGCCTATACCTCGCTCGGTCAGTTGGAGATCCTCGATTCGAACCCACAGGCGGCCGAAGAAGTGCTGGCTCGCGCCGCCACCCGGGCGCCGAGCTTCGCCCTCGACGCCAGGGCTCTGTTACACGGCTTGCAGGCGTCGAGGGGAGAGCTCGATTCTGCCCTGGGCGAGTTGCGGCTCCTCACCCAAACGGCTCCCGATCATACGGAAGCCAGGCGCCAACTGGTGCTGAGTCTGGTTCGCAGCGACACTCTCGACGAGGCAGCCCTCGAACTGGAGGCCCTGCGCCAGCTAGACGCTGAGGCGGCCGACGCCCTCACCTCCTGGCTCCGGCCACGGGATCCGTCGTCCGGGGAGCCCGGAGCGGCTCCCCGAGCTCCGATTTACGCCGGGCGGTCAGCGCAGTTGCCTGCCGCGGAGCGCGAGGCCCTCCGAGACTCTCTCACCTCGATCATCAGCGGGACCGAAGCTCGGCTCGCCTCGGCTCTGGAAGCGAGCCGGCCCAGCGAAGCTCATGTGGCGGGCAGTCCGTCGGCGGAGCTCGCCCTGGCGCGCGTCGCGCTGAGCGAAGGGGAGATCAAGCGGGCCCTCGACCATTCGCGTCGCGCCCTCGATGCCGCGCCGAGCTCCGAGAGCCTACTGCGCTTTTTCGCCACGGTCGCCCTCGACGCCGGTTTGACCTCCGTCGCTGCGCCTTCGGTCGAGACCCTGGCGCGAATGGATCCGGCGAGCGGCGAGTATGCCTTCATGGTCGGCCGCGTCTGGATCCAGCTCGGCAAGACGGGGGAAGCGAGCGAAGCACTGCTGCGCGCCATCGAGCTCGATCCGGACCTGCTGCCGGCGCGCCGCGAGCTCGCCCTGGCTTTCGGCGCCGAAAGCCGTTTCGAAGCCTCGAAGCAGCACCTCGAGCTTTTCCTAGGAGCGCTCGAGGACCCGTGGCGCGATCTCGACGCTCAGGCTGCCTTGGCCGAGGCGGAGCAGCGGTTGGGGGACTCCACAGCGGCCGAAGCACGGGCTCAGCAGGTGCTCGAGAAAGCCCCTGGCCACGCCCGGGCTCGACTGGTGCTCGGTCTGGTGTTGGCCGATCGGGGTGAGTTCGAGCGCGCCCGCAGCGAGCTCGAGCAGGCGGTCGCCGTCGATCCGAAGCTAGCTCAGGCCCACTACCGATTGAGCTTCGCCTGCACCCGTCTCGGCGACCGCGAGTGCGCCGAGCGACACCTGAAGCTATACCGTCGAGCCCTCGGTGGTGCGGAGGCCGAGGTGGTGCAGATGACCAACATCGTGAGGGGCGGCAAGCCGCAAGCGCGATCCATGACGCCTGAGTCGCAGGCGCAGAAGTCAGAGGGGCGGAGCCGACCCGGGGGCGGCGGTTGAGGTGGCAGTCGGCCGCCCTGGTCGTGCTGACGCTGGGGTTGGCCACCGTGGGGGGAGCCGAAACCACCCCCGAGGACGCCCCTCCACCCGCCGTCGAATCCATTCGATTCGAAGACGTCACCGAGCGCTCCGGGGTGGACTTCCGCGGGCCCCACTCGAAGGAAAAACGCTTCATTCTCGAATCGGTGAGTGGTGGCGTGGCGCTGCTCGACCTCGACAGTGACGGCTGGCTCGACCTCTTCCTCGTCGACAGCTTGACGGTCGAGACAGCGGGCCGCGCTGAGCTGGCGCGCAGCATCCTCTACCGCAACCGGGGGGACGGCCGGTTCGAGGACGTGACCAAGGCTTCCGGTATTCCTCGCCTGGGCTGGGGCGTCGGCGTCTGTGCCGGCGACGCGGACGGCGACGGCCGGATTGATCTCTACGTCACCGGCGTCGAGCGCAACCACCTGCTGCGCAACCTCGGCGGCCTGCGCTTCGAGGACGTTACGAAGCGCGCCGGTGTCCGGGGCGGTGGCTGGTCCACGGGCTGCGGCTTCACCGACGCCGACCGCGACGGTGATCTCGATCTCTTCGTCGCCCGCTACCTCGACCTCCAACTGGACGACCTGCCGCCGTTTGGCGAGGGCGAGATCTGCCGCTACCGCGGGGTGCCCGTGCAGTGCGGGCCACGGGGCTTACCGGGCCAATCGGACCTTTACTTCGAAAACGATGGCTCCGGCCGTTTCGAGGAGGTGTCCAAGAGAGCCGGGCTGCACGACGAAGCCAAACTTTTCGGTCTCGGTGTCACCTGGCTCGATATCGAGCGCGACGGCTGGCCCGATCTCTATGTGGCCAACGACACTGGCGCCAACTACCTCTACATCAATCGGCGGGATGGAACGTTCGAGGAGTCCGCCCACCTGTGGGGCGTGGCGGTGACCGGGGAGGGCAAAGAGCAGGGCTCGATGGGTGTCGCGGTGGGCGACTACCTGAACGACGGTTGGCCCGGTCTCTTCGTGACCAACTTCTCAGAGGAGTACAACGCCCTCTATCGCAACCGCAAGGGTGAGTACTTCACCGACGACTCCGTCCGCTCCCGACTGGCCTACGACAACCTGCCTTACGTCGGTTGGGGCACCGCCTTCCTCGACGCCGACAACGATGGCTGGCTGGACCTCGTGTGGATGAACGGGCATGTCTATCCACAGATGGACGAGATCGAGCTGGAGGCTTCGGCGCCCTACCTGCAGCGGTCCATGCTCTACCGCAACGTCCGCGATGGCACCTTCACCGCCGTCCGTGGCGGCCCCTTGGAGCACGAGCGAGCGGCCCGGGGGCTGGCGGTGGGCGATATCGACAACGACGGGCGCCTCGACCTGGTCACCACCGACCTCGATGCCGAGGCGCGGATCCTGCGCAACGTCAGCCCGCGGCCCGGGCACTGGCTGATCGTCGAGCTGCGGGCCCGCGGGCCACGCCCCCACGCGCTCGGCACCCATCTGGTAGCTCGAGCCGGCAGCCTGACCGTGACTCGCCAGGTCACCAGCGGCTCCAGTTACCTCTCCCAGAACGCCCTGCGTCAGCACTTCGGCCTCGGGGGCGCCAAGCGGGTCGAGACGATCGAGGTCACCTGGCCCGACGGCTCGCGATCGAGCCACGGTCCCTTCGAGGCGGACCGTATCGTGCGCCTCGAACAGCCCGAAGCCACCCGCGAGAGTCGATAGTTCAATCGGTCTACTCGTCGCGCAGCGCTTCGAGCGGATCGACGCGCGCGGCGCGGAGCG
>JBCCGX010001162.1:0-3338 GCA_039029035.1 Acidobacteriota bacterium
CGACATCGTCAAGACCATAGAGCAAGCGACAGAAATCCATGCCCTGAAAGCCGATGCGAAGGCAATCATGCCATGGTGTACGCGTGGGCAAAGTGCAGCTCGACGCCGTCGAAGCCCGCTATCCGAGCCCGCTGCGCCGCGTTGGCGAAGAGATCCGGCAGCACCCGAGGCAGCTCCCGCACGTGCTCCAGCTCCATGTCGGTCACCCGCTCGCGATAGCCGAAACGCAGCGCCTCGAGCTCACGCTCGCTCAGCACCTCGGCCAGGCGATTCTCAGGTAGCTCGGCCAGACGATGGCGGATCTCGTCATCGGTCAGCGCTTCCCCCAAAGCCCGACGATGGCGATCCGTGATCTTCAGATAGCGCCCGAAGTACTTCGTCGGCTCGGGACGGCGCCGGATGGTGAGAAAATCGATGATCTGGATGAACAAACGGGTGCGACCATGACTTGCCCGGCGGACGGTCTCCACGAGCTTGCGTAGTCCTGGCAAGAAGCGATCGTGCCCGATGCGCAGCAGCGGTCCGCTCGGGATATCGCGGATGCCCGTGGCTTCGACCACCAGGGCACCCGGTTGACCGGCGGCAAAACACGCGTACCATTCGAGCACCTCGTCGGTCACCAAGCCGTCGCCGGTCGCCCGCCAGGGCACCATCGCCGGGACCCAGGTGCGCTCCGCCAAGGTGACTGAGCCGACGCGGATCGGCGAGAAGCAGCGCGCCGCCGCCGCTTGCTCCCGCGTCGGCCACACCACCTCGGGCAGCGGGTGCTTGATGCGCTCAGGAGGCTTCCACATCGCGGCGAATATACCCCAGGACCCTGCGCCTCGGATCCTGCCCCTTGGAAAGCGGCGGTCCTGAAGAGAGAATCACGCACCTTGGTGGTGAGGCATATCGACTTGAGACCCCGAAGTAACCCATTCCCCGTTTTGCTGGACGCTCTGGCGCATGGCTTCCTGGCCGGAGCCGCCGGTGGCCTGCTGTTTCTCTTGATCGGCCTCGTCGAGAGGACGGCCGACTTTCTGGCCTACTGGCCAACCCAGGGCTTCGCCGGCTGGCTGATCGCCCGCTCGCTGGGCCTCTACCCCCTGCTGTTCGGCGCCGCCGGTGCCGTCCTCGGGGTCCTCCTCCACGTTCTGCGCGTCCTCACCCGGCGCCGAGTGAACGTCTTCGCCCTGGTGCTGGGGAGCATGGTCGCCGTCACCCTTCTCGCCTACCTGACGGCCTGGTGGCAGATCGATGTGCTCTCGGGTCTGCCGCTAGAAGATCCCGCACGCCGTCGCGGCGCGATACTCCATACTCTGCTGGCGCTCGCTGCGGGCGCTGCCGTGGCGGCCCTGGCCTGGTGGGTTGGCGCCCGAAGACCGGGCAGCCGGCGCCGCTCCGCGATTGTCACCCTCCTCCTCAGCGGCGTCCTCGTCTTCGCCAGCGACCTCGGTCTTGCCACGTCGGGGCGAGCGAGCCAGCCAGCAGCCAGCGGCGCAGTGGAGCGCCCGGCACGAGTTGCTGTCATCGGACTGGACGGGATGACCTTCCGGGTGCTCTCTCCTCTCCTTCGAGCCGGCGAGATGCCGACCTTCCGCCGCCTGATCGATCACGGCGCCTGGGGCACTTACCTGACTTACGGTACCGCCTCCTCGCCACGGGTCTGGACCACCATGGCCACCGGCAAGAAAGTGCGCGACCATGGCATCGACGACTTCGTCAAGGCCGAAGGAGCCACCTATCGCGCCGCGCCCATACGGTCTTCGGATCGCAAGGTGCGGGCCTTGTGGAACATCCTCAGCGACTTCGGTCGCCGCGTGGCGCTGGTCGACTGGTTGATCACCTTCCCCCCCGAAGAGGTCAACGGCTACGTGGTCTCGCGACTCAAGCTGGCGCCCAACAACCGAACCTATCCCCCCCCTCTGCGGGCCGAGATCGCCCAGTTGTGGCCACAGCGCCCCCAGGGCGAATGGCCGGCGATGCTGTGGGATATCGATCGCGTCTTCACCACCGCCGAGCATCTGGCGGCCAAAGAGTCGCTCGACTTCCTCGCCGTATTCGACTCGACGATCGACGAGCTCGAGCATCGTCATTGGAAGCACTACAAGCCGGCCAGCTTCGATGCCGACCTGTGGGGTATCGAGGCCGAGGAGCGCACGCGCTATGGCCACCGGATTCCCGACGCTTACCGTCACCTCGACCGCAAGCTCGGTGAGCTGATGCAACGCTTACCAACCGACACGCTCTGGCTCGTGGTCTCCGACCATGGCCAGCTGCCAGCCGCCAAGCCGCGTGTGCGCCTGCGGCTCGACCGAATCCTCGAGATCCTGGGCTACACCCGGCTGGCTCCGGCGACCCAGGCGAAAGGCAAGGACCGGGTGGATTACCGCCAAAGCCGCGCCTACACTCTGGTGGAAACGCCGTGGACGCCGATGCTGCGAGTCAACCTCAACCTGGAAGGCCGCGAGGCTTTCGGGCAAGTGAAGCCGGAGGCCGCCCTTGCGGTGGCCGACCAGTTGGTCGCCGACTTGCGTGCCATCCGCGTGGCTGGCGAGCCGCTCTTCAGCCAGGTCGTTCGCGCCCGCCATCCGGTACGCGAGGCTGGGGCCGGCGCCGACATCCGAGTGGCCCTGTCGCGCCAGGCACGCGATGCGGCGAGCGCAGCGAGCCCGCTAACGATTGACGACGAGCGCTTCAGTCTCGGGGAGCTACAGACCGTCGATCAGACGATCTCTGGCGACCACGACCACCAGGGAGTGATCTTCGCCTACGGCCCGGGTATCGAGCCTGGACCGATCGGCCAAAGCGTGGTCCCAACGGCGATCCACGACCTTCTATGGCACCTGACCGACAAAGTCGATGCGGTCGACCACCTGCTACCGTTCTTCCGCCGATTGGGATTGATCGAGCGCGCCTCGACTCTCGACCTCACCCCGACGGTGCTCTATGCTCTCGGACTGCCGGTAGCTCGAGATATGGCAGGGCGGCCGTTGCATGAGATTTTCTCGCGGCCGTCCCAGGTAGAATGGATCGACTCCTACGAGACGCTCCCCGACCCGAACGCCCCTGACACCGAAGACGACCCATCCGCCGACGAAGTCCTGGAGCGTCTGCGGGCCCTGGGCTACGTCGATTGAGCTGATGCACCAACCCACCATCCTCTTGCTGCAGGCCCGTGACCCCAACGATCCGGCAAAGGCCGAAGAGGTCGCGTCGTTCGCCCGCTACAGTGGCGTCGAGCCGCCGCAGGTCATCCCCTGGGATCTACTGCACGGCCCCCCATCGATGGCTCAGGTCCGCCGCCACGACGCCCTGATGGTCGGCGGCGCTGGCGACTATTACGTGTCGAAACGCAA
>JBCCGX010001163.1:0-3335 GCA_039029035.1 Acidobacteriota bacterium
CAGGCTTCGTACGAGCTTTCGAAAGCCGCGGCGGAGGAGGTCAATGGGCAGACGAGCAATGCGAACAGAAGGATCGATCGAACGAGAGTCACAAACGAAAGGTTTCCAATGACAGACATGGCTTCTCCTAGAGCAGGCCAGCCGGCCTGCGACAGAGCGAGATTTCGCCGCACAGCGGCACTCGCAAATGAATGGTTTGCTGTCTCAGGAGGAACCGATCGGTATTCGAGAGCGGGGCTTCCCTACCCGCTCTCTGCTTCCTGTATTCACAAAGGTTCGACGGACCCTTGCGGGAAATTCCCGAAATTAATCTGTAACAAAATCCCTGGACGCAAAAACACTGGTCCCCAAACACTGCGCCCAACAGAACAGCGCCCCACAGAACAGAGCCCCACAGCACCGCGGCTGAAAATCACGAGACCGCGAGAGCCCAGACCATGGGAACGTCACAAGCCGGCTCATGGGAGCGCCACAGGTTGAATCATGAGACACTGTCCACGCCGACGGCCGACTCGCCGTCAGTCCTAAAATCACTCGTTGGAGATCACGCCGTGCCCTTCGATTTCGACTCGATTGACCGTAGCATCTCGACTCTCATGGAACGCTGGGGAACTCTCGCTCTGCGCTACTCCCTGGCTGTCATCTTCATCTGGTTCGGCATTCTCAAGCCCCTGGGAGTGTCGCCTGCCGCGCCCCTGGTCAAGCTGACGGTGGCCTGGCTACCTTTGCTGTCCCCGGACCACTGGGTGTCGATCATCGGCTGGTGGGAGGTCGCCATCGGCGTGGCGTTTCTCTTTCGCCGCACGATCCGATTGGCGATCGCTCTCTTGGCGCTGCAGATGGTGGGCACCTTCATGCCCTTGATCGTGCTGCCCGGCATCACCTTCCAGGCAGGGGGCTACCCCTACATCCCGACGATGGAAGGGCAGTACATCATCAAGAATCTGCTCATCATCTCCTCGGCTCTGGTCGTCGGCGGCACGGTTCGACGTTGAGACGTTGGGCTGTTTGGATCTTTCGCGCGGCTGGCGCGTAAGGAACAGACAGACACTCTCTCGGGTCGGAACTGAGGCTGGCACCGGCCGCCGCGGGAACTAAGGCGCGACACCGCCGATCTCATACAATGGTGTCGGAGGGTCCATGGATCGAGCGCAGCCAGATCGAACCCCGAAAGATCGATCTAAAAAAGATCGAGCCGCAGAAGATCGAGCTGCAGACTTCGACTCTCGCTTTCGACGCGCTCTGCGGCGCCTGCGCTGGCGCTCGGTGATGCACGGGGTCGCGACGTCGCTGCCCTGGCTGCTGGGGATCTGGCTGGTGCTCTTCATCGTCGGTCGGGCCGGCTACCCCCTTCTACCCCGAGCCTGGGTCTTTGGCGGATTGGCGATGAGTCTCGTCGCACGTATCGCCTGGCGCCTCCGGCGCGCGCCGACCGGGCGCAACGCGGCGCTGGTGCTGGATCACTGTCTCGGCTCGCGGGAGCTGGTGACCGCGGCGCACGAGGACGAAGCACAGAGCCCAATCCATCCGCTGGCGCGGCTGGCGCGACAGCGAGCAGCGAACGCGCTGGCCCCGGTCAAGGTGGCGAAAGCCCTACCGCTGCCCCCCTGGCGTGGCTGGCGGCCTGCATTGCTCGGGCTGGTAGCGGCGGTGTTGGCCTTGGCGCTACCGGTGCGGCAGGCGGGCATCGCCGCCGCCGTGGCGATCGGTCCGGTGGTCGAGAAGGTCGCGGACCAGCTGGCCGAGGAGCTCGAGCCGCTCACCGAGGCCGTGGCGACGATGGAACGGCCACAGGCCGAAGAGGCCCTGGCCCGTTTGCAGGAGCTGGTGGACGAGATGCAGCAGGGCGAGCTGCCAACGGTGGATGACGCGCTGGTCGCCCTGAGCCAGCTCGAGCAAACCCTGCGCGAGCTGACCCGGCCGCAAGAGACTCAAGGCTTCAATGCCTTGGTGGAGGACCTGGCAGGCGAGCCTCTGTCGGCTGACCTCGCCCAGGCGATGACCGAAGGCGACCGCGAAGCCCTGCGCCAAACACTGGAGCGTCTCGGTGAAGCGCTCACTGGCCCCGAGGCCAACGATCTGGCGATGCAGCGCCAGGTCGAGCGTCTCCAGCAGCGCCTGGCAGAGCTGGCGGAGCTCTTGGCGGCGAGTGGCGAGACCGAGCTCGCCGCGGCCGTGCGCGAGCTGGCGGAAGCCCTGGCAGCGGGCGACTTAGACAAGGCGCGCGAGCTGCTGGAGTCCTCGGAGGTCGCCGGGGCCTGCCAGGTCGGCGGGGACCGGGCCGGCGAAGGCAAGCTCGGCAACCAGTTGGCGGAGCTGCTGCAGCTCGGTCGCTTTCTACTCGGCCAGATCGCCGGAGAGGGTGGCTCGGTCCCCGCCCAGGGCGAAGGCCCCCCGAGCTCATCGCGCTCCGGCCGAGGCCCCCACCCCGGCAGCCAGACGACGAACCGCGAGGCGGATGGCTACGAAAGCGGCGATGCGATCCTGCGCGATCGACGGTCGGAGGAATCGGCCGGCTGGCAGGAAGAGTTCGAAGCTCTCTACGGTTCGCGCCTCGGCCGCGGCGAAGGTGAAGAACTACGGATCAAAGGGCAGGTCGGCGCCGAGGGCGAGCTGTTGTCGCAGACCGGCCGCGGGCTGGGCATCACCGGCGAAGGCTCGTTGCCTCTTCGCCCCTTCGCCAGCGCGGCCGGTGGCGACGCCGAGCGGGCAACCGATCTGGAGAGTGTCCCTTTGAGTTATCGCGGCCTGGTGCGACGCTACTTCGAGCGTAATCCGGAGCCATCGACCACCCCAGGATCGGCTTCGGAAGGAGGAGGTTCTTGAGCGAAACCGGAGACGAGTTAGCGGCAGCTCTCGAACGTGGCCAAGAGCTGATGGCCGCGGTGCGTCAGGCGGTGGGTCAGCGGGTCGTCGGCCAAGAAGCCGCGGTCGAGGGGCTATTGACCGCTCTTCTCGCCGGCGGTCACGTGTTGATGGAGGGGGTGCCTGGCCTCGGCAAGACACTGATGGTGCGCACCCTGTCCGCCGCCCTTGATCTGGACTTCAAGCGAGTGCAATGCACCCCCGACCTGATGCCAGCCGACGTCATCGGGACCAGCATCTTGGCCGGGGGCGACGACGGCCGGCGATTGGAGTTTCAGCCCGGCCCGGTCTTCACCCAGGTGCTGCTCGCCGACGAGATCAACCGGGCGACGCCCAAGACCCAATCGTCGCTGCTCGAGGCGATGCAGGAGGCCGGAGTCACGGTGGCTGGCCAGAGGCGGCCCCTGCCCGAGCCCTTCTTCGTCATGGCGACGCAGAATCCGATCGAAATGGAGGGCACCTTTCCCCTA
>JBCCGX010001164.1:0-3332 GCA_039029035.1 Acidobacteriota bacterium
CCCACCAAATGCTCTCCCCTCTCAACGAGCCCCTATGCTCAGGACTAGCCCCGATCACTGCGCCCAGGTGCGTCAAGAGCCCGAGGCAGCGCCTGCGAACGTCAGAGAACGATCCAGTTTGGCCTTCCCATTCGATGGTCGAGACGCCGGACGCCGCTCGACGTCTCTGACAGCCGCTGGGTTCGCCAAGGGCGAGCTCGACCCGGCTTTCTCGCTCATTGCCCAAGACTCCGGTCGCTGCCAAAGATCCGGAACAAGCACTGGGAGAGCCATGGAGGCCCAGCCTGGCCTTCAGGCGAGTAGAATCGACGCCTTCCTACCCAAAAGAGGGCCCAACCATGAAGCGTTTCGAGATCGTCCTATCGAGCCTCTGTCTCCTACTCCTCTTGACGTCCCTGTCCCCAGCGGCGGCAAAGAAGAAAAAGAATCAGCCCGAGCCCGAGACCCAAGAGGAGGCGGCGTGGGATGTCGCCAACCCGCCCGGCGACTGGCGCACGATCACCATCGACACCACCGAGACGACGTGGAGCAACGTGGACGTGAGCCCGGACGGCGAGCGCATCGTGTTCGACATGTTGGGTGACCTCTACACGATCCCAATCGCCGGCGGCGAGGCGGAGCCGCTGACTTCGGGCATCGCGTGGGATTTCCAGCCGCGCTTCAGCCCCGACGGCACGGAAGTGGCCTTCGTCAGTGATCGTGGCGGCGCCAACAACTTGTGGATCCTGCCGCTGGATGGCGGCGAGCCGCGGGCGGTGACGAGCGAGAAGGAGCACCTGGTCCACAACCCCTTTTGGAGCCCGGACGGTGACTACCTGATCGCCAAGAAAGACTTCACCTCCACCCGTTCGATCGCGGCGGGCGAGATCTGGCTCTTCCACACCGGGGGTGGCGGCGGTCTGCAGATCACCGAGCGCCCCTTCGGCCCACGCGACCAGAAGACCATGGCCGAGCCCAGCTTCTCGCCCAATGGGCGCTTCATCTACTACAGCCAGGACACCACGCCGGGGCAGGTGTGGCAGTACAACAAAGACTCGACCGGGCAGATCTTCGTCATCCAGCGCCTCGACCGCGAGACCGGCGAAACGGAAGTCTACGTCGACGGGCCCGGCGGCGCGGTGCGCCCGACGCCATCCCCCGATGGTCGCACCCTGGCCTTCATCAAGCGCACCCCGGCGCTGACCAGCGCCCTCTACCTGAAGGACATCCGATCCGGTCGCGAGTGGCCGATCTTCGACCGCTACGAGCGCGACTTGCAGGAGACCTTCGGCAGCCAGGGCAACGCCAACGCCTTCGCTTGGACCCCGGACAGCAGCTCGATCGTGTTCTGGACCGCCGGCAAGCTGCACCGTATCGACGTCGAGTCGCGACAAGTGCATGAAATCCCGCTGCACGTGCGGGTGGAGAAGAAGATCTTGCCTGCCCTGCGAGTGCCGGTGGAGGTGGCGCCGGACGAGGTCGACGTCAGGATGCTGCGCTGGGTGCAAGTCGCCCCAAACGGCGAGGCGATCTTCCAGGCTCTCGGCCACCTCTACGCCAAAGACCTGGACGGCGGAGCACCACGGCGCCTCACTACACAAGACGACCATGGCGAGTTCTACCCGTGGGTCGACGCCGAGGGCCAAAACATCGTCTACACCACCTGGCACGATGAGGAGCTCGGTAGTGTTCGCATCAAGCCTTTCGATGGCGGCACGTCGCGAGCGCTCACCCGGCGCCCGGGCCATTACGTAGAGCCGCGCATCTCGCCCTATGGAACCCACGTCGCCTACCGCAAGATCACCGGTGGTTTCCTGCTTTCGGGTGACGAGTCCAGCCGCCCCGGCATCTACGTCGTGCGCGCCGCCGCCGGCCGGCCGGTGCGGGTCAGCAAGAGCGGCTTCGCACCGCAATTCTCCGGCGAAGGCAACCGTATCTTTTTCTCCGATCGCGACGGCAGCCACTTGCTGCTCAAGAGCGTCAACCTCGCCGGACACGACGAGCGCGTCCACCTGAAAGGAGACCGCCTGCTCGAGTACAGCCTGTCGCCGGACGGTCGTTGGGTCGCCTTCACCCATCAATTCGACGCCTACATCGCGCCCTTCACCGCCACCGGCCGCACGGTCACCGTCGGGCCCAAGATGATGTCGACCCCGGTGGCCAAGGTCTCCGGCCGGGCAGCCGAGTTCCTCACCTGGTCAGCCGACTCGAGCCGCCTGCATTGGGCCCACGGCCCGACCCTCTACACCCGCGAGCTGAAAGATGTCTTCGCCTTCGCCGACGGTGCGCCGGAGGAGCTGCCGGAGCCGGCCGAGACCGGGGTCGACCTGGGCTTCACCGTGCCGGCGGACGCGCCGAGCGGCCAGATCGCCCTGGTCGGTGCCCGCGTCGTCACCATGCGCGACGCGCGGGCACAGCAGGAAGTGATCGAGGACGGTGTGGTGCTGATCACCGGCAACCGTATCGAAGCCGTGGGGCCACGATCCGAGGTCGAGATCCCCGAAGGCGCCCGGCGCTTCGAGCTCGCCGGCAAGACGATCCTGCCCGGCTTCCTCGACGTCCACGCCCACGGTGCGATGTCGAGCCAGGAGATCATCCCGCAGCAGAACTGGATGCAGCTCTCCAACTTGGCCTTTGGCGTCACCACCATTCACGACCCGTCCAACGACACCAGCAGCATCTTCGCCGCCGCCGAGCTGCAGCGCACCGGCCAACTGCTGGCGCCACGCATCTACTCCACCGGCGCCATCCTCTACGGCGCCCACCTGCCGGGCCTGACGGCCGACATCCATGATCTCGACGATGCCCGCTTCCACGTCCGCCGGATGAAGGAGGTCGGCGCGATCACGGTCAAGAGCTACCAGCAGCCGCGGCGCGACCAGCGCCAGCAGTTGGTCGCCGCCGGGCGCGAGCTCGGCGTCATGGTAGTGCCGGAAGGTGGCGGCAAGTTCCAGAACAACATGAATATGATCGTCGACGGCCACACCGGGATCGAGCATTCCCTGTCGCTCGCCCACGCCTACGACGACGTGCTGCAGCTGTGGTCACAGAACCCGGAGGTCGGCTACACCCCGACCCTCGGCGTCTGCTTCGGCGGCCTCAAGGGCGAAGACTATTGGTACCAGCACCACGAGGTGTGGAAGAACGAGCGCCTCATGCGCTTCACCCCGCGCTTCCTGGTCGAGCCGCGGGCGATGCGTCGCCTGCTGGCCCCCGAGGAGCATTGGAACCACATTCCCGTCGCCGCCTTCGCCAAGCGCCTGATCGACGCCGGCGGATCGGTGCAGGTCGGTGCTCACGGCCAGCGCGAAGGGCTCGCCACCCACTGGGAGATGTGGATGTTCGAACAGGGC
>JBCCGX010001165.1:0-3324 GCA_039029035.1 Acidobacteriota bacterium
CGTTCGGCTGCCCGGCGTCGACCAGGATGTCCGCCCGCAGGCGCTCGGCCTCGAAGCGGGGCTCGAAGAGTCCGAGCTCTTGCGCCTCGGCGCTCACCGCGGCGAGCTCCGCGGTGAGGGCGGCCGGCGCCGGGGTGGCGGTGGTGAGGGCACAGTGGGCGAGGGTCACTCGACCGCGCAGGGCGACGCCGGCATGCTCGAGATCGGTGAGGCGCCGCGCCAGCTCGCCGCAAGTGGCCGCGTCCGGTCGCAGCCAGCCCAGCTCGATCAGAGCGGCGGCGGCGAGGTCGAGGGTGCCCTGCTCTTCGAACACCGCCAAGGCTGCTTTCGCCAGCTCCACGGCGCGCTCCGGCGCACCGCGGGTGGCCGCGACGCGGGCCAGCAATAGACGGGTCTCGGCGCCGTCGCCGGGTTGGCCGAGGCGCTCGAACTCGTCCAACAAGGTGGTCGCCCGCTCTTCGGCGGCGACGAGATGGCCGGCGGCGAGATCGATGCGGGCGAGCTCGAACCGGACGTAAGGCTCCAGGCCGCCGGCGGGGTGTTCCACGGCACCTCGATGGGCCTCCTCGAACCGGTTCTTCGCCAGCTCCAGCTCGCCGTAGTCGAGCCACACGCGGCCCTGGTAGTACGGTGTCCAGGCGAGGCCGATCTGGTCGCCGAGCTCTTCGAACTGGCCCGCCGCCTCGACGAAGCGAGCCAACGCCTCCTCGAGCCGCCCCATTTTGAGCAGCGAGATCCCCAGATTTTCGAGCATGATCGCCGCGCCTTGCCGGACGTCCCGCAGGCGATAGTTCTCGAGCACCTCTTCTTTCAGCGCCAAGCCCTCGCCGAGACGACCGCGTCGATCGAGCAGGATGGCGAGGGACGTCTTGCCGCGGGCCAGACCGGTGGCGTCGCCGATCTCGGCGGCGAGGTCGAGGGCCGGCCGGTAGTAGGCTTCGGCCTCCTCCAGGTTGCCAACGCGGCGGGCGTGCTTGCCGAGGGTGAGCAGGACGCTGATCAGCCCGCGCTTGTTGCCGACCTCGGTGTAGAGGCGCCGCGCCTCCAGCAGGCGCTCGAAGACCTCGTCCAGGTCGACATCGGTTTCCACCCGGGTGAGGGCCTCGCGACTCAGGGCGGCGGCGACCAGCGAGCGCGCAGCGAGCTGGCGACCGGCCGCCGCGGCCCGCGCCGCAGCGGCCTGGCTCCGCGGGTAGTCGCCGCGGTGGTAGTCGACCAGGGCTTGGGCCAGATCGATGCGCGGATCCTCACCCCGAGGCTCGGGCAGCTGGCGCAGCGCGGCCAACGTCGCCGACGCCTGATCGAGCCGCGCGCCGCGATCCTGGGTATCGGCCAGGGCCAGGCCGTAGTCGATATCGTCGGGAAAGAACTCCCACAGGGCGCGGTAGAGCTCCTCGGCCCGCTGCCAATCGTTGCTCAGGAAGCGATAGCGCGCTTCGATGGCGAGCTGCCTCTGGCGCGACAACGCGCTGGCGGCGTCGAAGGCGTGCTCGGCGGTCTCGCGGGCGCGGGCGCTGTGGCCGAGCTCGGACCACGCTTCGGCCAAGCGAATGAGGACCATGGGGTGATCGGGCTCGAGCTCGAGGGCCGCCTGCAGATCGTCGCTTGCCTGCCGCGCATCGAACCGGCGCAGGGCCGCGAGGCCTTCGGCGTAGAGGCGCGCGGCTTCGAGCTGGGTCGGCAGCTCGGCCCGGGCGCTCCGACTCTGCTGCTCGCTGGGGTCGGGTAGCCGTAGCGCGGTGCGCAGGTCGTGCGAGGCGCGGGCGGTCAGTTCGGCGAGGTGGTCGAGCGACCCGGAGACTTCGAGAGTCGTCCCCTTGCCGCGGCCGGTCAGGCCCTGCAAGCGCAGCGTCAAGCCGAGCTCGTGCTCTGCCGACGCCGGGTCGGCCAGACGGTACGCGCCCGCCACGGCGAAGTCGGCCCCAGATCGTCGGCCGAGGCGTTCGTAGTCCCGAGATTCCAAGTTGGCGGACCGCGTCAGGTCGAGGTCGGCGGCGATCCCGGCAGCGGCGGCGTCGATCGTGCGCAGGCCCTCCCCGGCCTCGAGCCCGGATACGATGCCCTGGGCCAGCACAGTGCCGATCCACTCGAGCTCCGTCTGGGAGGTGTTGTTGTCGAGGCCGAGCACGACGATCGATGGCCGCATGCCGGGCGGTGGTCCGGTGCTCCGGTTGAGCCAGAGGCCGCCAGCCAGACCGATCCCGGCGGCAGCCGCTAGGGGGACGAGCCAGCGTGCCGCGGTGCGGAGTGCCGTGGGTTGATGCGACCCTTGCGGGTCTCGCAAGGCGTCGATCGCTGCGCCGACCTCGGCGGCGTCGGCGAAGCGCTTCGCCGGATCGCGCTCTAGGCAGCGCAGGACCAGCTTCTCGCAACGCGGATCGAGGCCCGGCAGGTGCGTCGTCGGTGGCACCGGATCCTGCTCGATCCGCAGCAGCGCGGTGGCGACCGGCGTGTCGCCCTCGAACGGCCAACGTCCGGTGAGCAAGTGGTAGAGCAGGATGCCGAAAGCGTAGACGTCGGTGGCGGCGCTGACCGCCTCGCCCCGAACCTGCTCGGGGGCCATGAACAATGGCGTGCCTTCGAGCCGGGAGGGCGATGGTACGGCCCCCCGCGGATCGTCCGCCGGGGTACCGAGGGCGAGGCCGAAATCGGTCACGACCGCGCGCGCCGAGCCGCTGGGTCGTTCGACCAGCAGCACGTTGCCGCCCTTGACGTCGCGGTGGATGATGCCCTGGCGATGGGCTGCTGCCAGGCCTGCGGCGACTTGGGAGGCGAGCTCGAGAGCGGCGGGGAGATCCAAGGCACCGCGCCGTCGGATGTGCTCGGACAGCGTCTCGCCTTCGAGCAACTCCATGGTGACGAAGAGGCGATCCTCGGTATCGCCTTCCGCTGCTTCAGGACCGTCTCCCGTCGCATGGCGGCCGAAGTCGAACAGTCGACAGACACTCTCGTGGGTTACGGTTCGCGCCAGCAAGATCTCTTGTTTGAACTGGTCGAGGGCCTCGGGGGACGCGGCCAGGCGGCGGTGCAGCGTTTTGAGCGCCACACGCTCGCCGAGCTCCTGGTCTTCGACCTCGTACACCTGGCCGGCGCCGCCGTGCTCGAGGAAGCGCAGCACCCGGTAGCGCCCGGCGACGAGGTCGGCGTCCTGGAAGACGCGGGCTCTCGGCGGCCCGGCGGGCGGCGAGACCGATCGCTGCCGTCGATGCCGGCCGAGGATGCGTGCCGCCGCCTCCCGCGCCCGGTGGAAGGTGGTCTGAGGTTCGTCCTTCACCGGCCCGGAGTGTAACGGATCGGGGCATCTCGCCATACGGGGGTGACAGC
>JBCCGX010001166.1:0-3324 GCA_039029035.1 Acidobacteriota bacterium
ATCGACCAAGTCCTGAGGTTAGGGGTCGAAGCGAGTGCTGGTCTTGTGACTCATGTGGCCGTGCTAGCATGTTGGCTCGATCAAGGCTGGCTGATCGGAATACTTTGTCATGAAAATACTCTGTTCTGAGAGGGGAATATGCGATGAAGCGCCAAGATTTCGAGAGGCGACTCCGCGAGTGCCAAGAGATGCCGGGAGCCGACGACCCGGCCTATTGGAGTGCCTACAATGCGGCGATCAAGGAGGCCGGCGGATCGATCAGTAGCTCGGATCGAGAGGCTTCGGAGAAGTTGGATGTTAAAGGAGATTCGAATGAAGAAAGTCGCAGTTTTTTTCGTGTCTTTAGTAACAATTTATTGTGTGCCTGCCACTGCGGCTGGTGATTCGCAGGCGCCGGTGGCTGATGATCATGTGAGGGATATTATGGTAAGCCGAAGCCCAAATGTTGATGGTCCTCCAGTGGACCCCGCGGATATAGATGCCCACAACGGCGACTTTTACCAGTAGACTCAGACTGAGTCGATGTCCGAGCTCTTGGTAAACGTGCCTTCCGGGGCGCTGCTGACGCCGGCCTATGATCCACAAGTAGTCACCCGGCGCCGCGTATGCAAATCTCCGGCGCCTACACTTGTGGCAAGCGCTTCCCGAGCACGAGGATCTAGTCTAAGGCGGCGACTCTGGCGTCTGGCTGGTGCTCCTGCAGGCGGCGAGCACTCTCTTCGCGCTCGCGGTGGATCGCTTCCGCCGGCGTCAGCCCTCTGAGGGCGGGGGGGGTGGTCAGCCATTCGGCTTCGCGCTGCTCGAGCCGAAGTGCTCGCCGCTCCATTCGGCAACGCTTTCCTCCCACCAGGAGCCGCCGACCTAGAGTTAGCGAGGCAGTCGACTCGCCAGGCCGTCGCACTCGACCCGGCTTCACCCAATGCCCTGACGGTGCATGCCGCGATCCAGATGTTCCTTGATTGGGACTTGGCCTCCGCCGAGCAACTCCTACAGCGATGCATCCAGATCGCGCCGAGCTTTGTTCGTCCTCAACACTTCTACTCCACCCTGCTCCTGGCGCAAGGACGGTTCGTCGAGGCCGAGATGCAAAGCAGGGAGGCCGCCGCGGCGATCTGAACTGAAAAGTCCAGCTCGTTGAGCAGCAGGCCGCAGAGCCTTCCTCGAAGTGGCTCAGCCGAAGCAGACCGGGTACATCTGCGAAGAAGGTCGCTGCCCCGCTCGTGGGTCCAGAGTGTGGAGCTCGTGGATCAGGCCTCCGTGTATCGGGTGAGCTGAAAAAACTCATCGACGGTATGGCCGAGATCGTGCACATCGTCCCCGTCGTGGTCCCAGAACAGTACGAACGTTGCGTCCGCCGGTGGCTGAGTCCGGCGAACGACGTAGGCGTTACCGAATTCGTCACCTGCCAGGGGTATGAGCCCCAAGTGGTCCAACTCCTCCTGGAAAGTCATGTCCAACCCGTCCAGAGGAACGATGTAGGCGACGAAGTGCGACTCCTCCAGATCTACGACAAGATACTGACCCTCTAGCTCTAGCAGAGATTCCGGTTCGCTGAAGACCCGCAGAACATCCGCGGGAATCTCACCGCCGAATCGCTCGCGTGCTACGCCAAGGTCCGGTTGCCGGACTCTCGACCTCCTTTCGTCTTCGGTCTTCTGCTCGTCGTCAGCTTTCCGATCTCGGCCACGCATTGCGAAGACGAAGGGCGCGGCGAGCGCCGCACCCACCGCGGCGAGGCTGGACCATATCGCGTAGAGACGGAACCCCTCCGCCCCGATCGAGGCAAGCGATCCGATGACCAGAATCGCCATCACGATGAGCGCGACCATTCCGATGGCACAACCCATGGTGAACTCCTTCGATGCTAGGTAGGTGGTCTACTTCCACTCGACCCGCCGCGGCGGCGACCTGGGGGCCTCAGCGATCGAATCGGCACAGCAGCGGGCCAAGAGAACCACTGAAGAGCTTCATGCTTAGTTTAGCGGCACCGGGCGTCGCCAGGGAAAAGGTCGCTGCTCCGCGCACGATCCCAGATCGACGCGGAGCCGATCAGCCTGAACGAATAGAAGCCATCGTTCAGTAAGCGTTGCCTCCTCGGCGCCAGCCCCAGGTTGAACGGGGGACCTCTTGATCCACAATGACGAGGTCGACGCCTTCGTGAAGGAGCATCCGGATGCGGCCCTCGGTCGCACGCTGACGGTTGTCGATCGCCGCCGGTCGCGCCCCTGGGGAATCCTCGAACCGCGCCGGAATGGGCAGGATGTCGGCCTGCCAGCACTTGGCCTGGGAGGCGGCTTCACGGACCGGCGTTCTGCCCGTTGCCCCCGGGTTCTGGCGGTCGAGTTTGAGACAGCAAGCCTTGTACTTCTTGCCTGAGCCACAAGGGCATGGGGCGTTGCGGCCGATCTTCACGGGAGCCTCCGAACCCTCGGCAATTTCGAGGTGGGAGGCAAGAACATCAGTGGGAACCGCGGGATGTCGCAATTCCGCTCGAATTCATCGGTGGTCGTGGTGCGACATCACGGCGCCGGCCGGCTACTCTTCCTGCAGCGCCCGGGTCGGCTCGATCCGTAGGGCGCGGCGGGCGGGGATCCAGGTGGCGAGGAGGGTGACGAGGAGGATGGCGCCGCTGACCATGCCGAGGGTCTGCGGGTCGCCGCGCTGGACGCCGAAGAGGATGGCTTGCAGCCAGCGGGTGGTGCCCCAGGCGCCGGCGAAGCCGAGGACGAGGCCGGCGGCGGTGAGCTTGAGGCCCTGACCCATCACCAGGCCGAGGACGTCATGCTTCTGGGCGCCGATGGCGACGCGCAGGCCGATCTCGCGGGTGCGCCGGCTCATGGAGTAGGCGAGCACTCCGTAGAGGCCGAGGGCGGCGAGGAAGAGGGCGGCGGCGCCGAAGAAGCTGAGTAGCTGGGTGAGGAAGCGGCGGTAGGAGAAGGTGCCGGCCATCTTCTCTTCCAGGGTGGAGACGGTGCCGATCGGCAGGTCGGGATCGAGCGCCCAGATGGTCTGGCGCACGGTGTCGGCCATCGCCAAGGGATCGGTGGCGGTGCGCACCAGGACCTTCATCTGCGGCACCGGAAACTGGCGGTGGGAGTAGTAGAGGGCCGGTTGATCGCTGAGGTGACGGCCGGAGAACTTGACGTTGCCCGCCACGCCGATGATGCGCAGTTGCTGCACCTCCTCGATCCACCAGGAATTCTTGTTGATCACCCGGCCGAGGGGCTCGGGCTCGTTCGGCAGGTACAGATCGAGGAAGGCCTGGTTGACGACCACGGCGCCGGCGGCTTCTGCGTCGTCGGTGGTGCGGAAGGATCGCCCGCG
>JBCCGX010001167.1:0-3320 GCA_039029035.1 Acidobacteriota bacterium
CGAAATGGTGCCCCAGACCGAGCCGCCCGACCTCCGCTGGCACGCCTTTCTGGCCGCCTCGGCCATCCTGTTCAGCAGCTTCATCGGCTTCGACTCGATCGCCCAGGCCGGTGGTGAGGCGAAGAATCCGGCAACCGCACTGCCCCTCGCGATCGGCATCGCGGTGGTCACGGTGGGGACGTTTTACCTGCTGTTCACCGCCGCGGTCTATCGCGTCGTGCCCTGGGCCTATATCGCCGAGCAAGCCCAAACCCGCGACCTCACCGCGCCGGGGCTGCTCGGGACCCTCTTGTCACCAGGCTGGACGGTGGCGATCGTCGCCGGTGCGGCCATCGCTTTGATCAACGACTTGCCGGCCATGCTGCTGGCGGTGTCCCGCCTCATGTTCGCCTGGGCGGAAGACGGCATCTTCCCCAAGGGCGTGGCTCGGGTCCACCCGAAGTGGCACTCACCCTATGTGGCGATCGTAGCGAGCGGCGCGATGGCCTCGGTCGGGATCCTCGGCAGCCACCTGGCGGGAGACTTCTTCCTCGGTGTCGACATCCTGGTCACCTCGATGCTGGTCAACTTCCTGTGCATGTGCTTGTCAGTTCCGGCTCTGCCGGGGCGTAATCCAGAGTTGGCGGGACAGGTGCGTGTGGTCGCCTCGCGTCGCTGGCAGGTGATTCTCTTTACTCTCGGTGTGATCCTGCTGACCACCTTTCTGGCCGTGCACATCTGGAAAGATCTCAACGCCCCCGTCGAGGCCTGGTACTTTCATTCGACGGTGGTCTGGATCCTGGTCATGTCGCTGGCCAGCGGGATCTACTGGCGCGAGATGCGCAATCTCAGGCGGAGCGGCGCCGATATCAGGGCGATTTTCCGGACGTTGCCGCCCGAATGAGCGGGCTGTCTCCTGGACTGATGAAGTCTTCGGGTGTGTCGGTTGTGACGTGTCGAGAGATAGCGTTACGCCGCCTGCGCGGCTGGTGTATGGCTTATTTATAGCGCTTTAAATCTTGCTCATTTGCCTGTCATGCGATAGTCTCCGCCGAGAGTTCCCAAGATCTCTCGTTCTAAGGAGAATTTCGTGAAGAAAAGAGCCAAGAAGAAATTGCAGCTGAGCCGCGAATCCCTTCGCCGACTGCAGGCCGACAAAATGGCCGAAGCCAAGGGAGGCACCCTCTGTACCGCCCTGTGCACGGTGACAAACAGCAATTTCATCGAGTGTCAGCCAGGCTACACGTGTCGTCAGGGCTGCATCCCTCTTTGATACGGGCGTGCATCCGGACGCCCTGAGTCCGGCGATACAGAGCACCGTAGCGGGGGGCTGAAGCAAGCTTGGCGAGCTGATCCGGGAGATTCAGGCGTGTCAGGTCCGGCCGGGTTGCGGCAGGGTGAGAACGGTCTTTGTCCGGCGATCCACCCCTACGTATCCTAGAATCCCGGAATGGATCTCGTAAACGCCGAAACCTGCGAGCTGGCCCCCGGTCTGCCGATCTCCCGCATCCTGACCGGCCTGTGGCAGATCGCCGACATGGAGCGCGAGGGCCGCGCGCTGGATCTCGATGCGGCGGCGGCAGCGATCCCGGCCTACGTCGAGGCCGGGCTGACCACCTTCGACATGGCGGACCACTACGGCTCGGCGGAGGAGATCGTCGGCCGGGCGAGAAGTCTGCTGAAAGCGGGCGACTCACCCCAGGTGCTGACCAAGTGGGTTCCCAAGCCCGGCCCGGTGACGCGTAACGACGTGCGGGCTGCGGTACAGACCTCCCTCGAGCGGCTGCAGATGGAGCGCCTCGATCTGTTGCAATTCCACGCCTGGAGCTACCCCGATCCGAGCTATCTCGACGCCCTGTTCTACCTCCAGGAGTTGCAAGCAGAGAGGTTGATACGCCACCTGGGCCTGACCAACTTCGACACGGCACACCTACGTGTGGTGCTCGAGAGTGGCATCGAGGTGGTGTCCAACCAGGTCTGCTTTTCGCTGCTCGATCAGCGGGCCGCAGGTGCCATGTCTGCGCTCTGTTTGGAGCACGGCATCCAGCTCCTGGCCTTCGGCACCCTCGGCGGTGGCTTGCTCACCGATCGCTTCCTCGGTCGAGCGGAGCCGATCGAGCTCGCCACCTGGTCGCAAATGAAATACAAGCGCTTCCTCGACGTCGCCGGGGATTGGGGCGCCCTGCAGAACCTGCTCGCTGTCCTCGATCGGGTGGCTCAGCGGCATGGCGTCTCGATCGCCAACGTGGCCTGCCGTGCCATCCTCGACCAGCCAGCGGTCGGCGGCATCATTGTCGGCGCGCGACTCTCGGAGAGCGAGCACATCGCGGACAACCTACGGGTGTTCGATCTGACTCTCGACGACGAGGATCGACGAGAGATCGATGAGGCTTTGGAAGCCTTGCAGCCGATTCCAGGTGACTGTGGCGATGAGTACCGCAAACCGCCGTTTCTGACCGCCTCGGGCGATCTCAGCCACCATTTGGAGACCTTTCCCGAGCCGTACCAGCCTGAAGAGCGCTCGGACGGTCGGGTCCGCGTGTTCAGCGGCACACCCTGGGAGCCTCTGGCGGGCTACTGTCGGGCGATTCGTCAGGGGAACCGCATTTTGGTCTCCGGCACCACCGCGACCCACGGTGATCGCGTCATCGGCGGCAGCGACCCCGCCGCCCAGACCCACTTCGTCATCGACAAAATCGAAGCGGCCATCGTCTCCCTCGGCGGCAAGCTGGAAGACATTGTCCGCACCCGCCTCTTCATTCGCCACGTCGATCATTGGGAGCCGGTGTCGCGCGCTCACGGCGAGCGCTTCGGTGCCATCCAGCCGGCGAATACCCTCGTGCGGGCCGATCTCATCGGCGACGAATACCTGGTGGAGATGGAAGCGGAAGCGGTGGTCGGGAACGAGGCTCAGGGGTAGTAGCCGCTCATTGCGCGCACCCGGTAGCCGCCTTCGACCTGGACCTCGATACTCCGCAGCTCGGTGATTGGCCGGGTGCTGGAGCTCTGGTAGGCGAGCAGATACTGCGACCGGAGGTCGGTCTGGATGGCGGCGTAGACGGCGGGGAGCTCGGCTGTGTCGGCGACGAAGAAAGCGCGGCCACCGGTCTCGCGGGCGAGGCGCTCGAGGATCTGCCGATGGGTCCGACGCGCAGCAGCTTCTTTCAGGCCGATGGCGTAGACCAGCACACCGGCTCGGCGAGCCGTTTCGAGAGCCTCGTCGGCGCCGAAGCGACTCGCTTCGTCCTCGCCGTCGGACAGCAGCAACAGGGCTTTCTGGCCCTTGACGCCGAAGAAGTACTGCGCCGCGAAGACCAGACTGTCGTAGAGTGCCGTGCCAC
>JBCCGX010001168.1:0-3316 GCA_039029035.1 Acidobacteriota bacterium
CCGGTTCCGCTGGCTCGTCGGAGGCTTCCTGGGCCTCGAGCACAAAGGTCGTTGAGGCTAGCGCGGCAACGATCCAGTAGGCGACGGACTTACGACGACTCATGTTCATTGAGGTTGCTCCTTTTGCGTTGGTGCCTCGAGGCGAGCGTGCATGATGCCGAGAACGATGGCCCGATAGTGCCGCCTCTCAGCAACCCAATCCCAAGAAACCGCTGTACTGCGAACGATGTACTGCGAATGCATTAATGCATTCGCAATCGAGGCATGTAACTCCGGTTAAGCCGAGATAAATGCAGTGTACTTCGAATGCAATTCATTGGCAACCCCTTGCTGTCACCGCCACCCGGGCCGCGTTCCTTGGCGACTTACTCAAGGCTGAAGCCCTCGCCTCTCTGAGTGTTGGCGGATCGTGATCACGATAGGATGCCAGCAACATGACAAGTGATGGAACGGAGCGAAGTACACCTCCGCCCCGGACCTTGGGACCTTATCGGGTCGAGGAGCGACTCGGTGCTGGCGGCATGGGGGAGGTTTTCCGGGGCTACGACGACCGGCTCGATCGCCCGGTGGCGCTCAAGCGGATCAAGCCCGGCGGTGAGGACTCGGAAGCGACACGGGCACGATTCCGCCGCGAAGCGCGGGCCGCTGCCCGGCTGAGCCACGGCGCGGTCGTCCAGGTCTACGATTGGGTGGAAGGAAACGACGCTGACTGGATCGTGATGGAGTTGATCGACGGGCGTCCCCTGCGCCGGGTGATGGCCGATGACACCCCGCCCCTCGAGACAACGCTACGCTTCACCCGGCAGATCGCCGGCGCCCTCCAGGCGGCGCACAGCACCGGGATCGTGCACCGTGACCTCAAGGCCGACAACGTGATGGTCACGGGCGACGGCGAGGTCAAAGTTCTCGACTTCGGCCTCGCCAAGCGCTACGACAACGGGGGTGCGGCGCCGACCGAGCTTTCGGCTCACGGCCAGATCGTCGGCACGGTGTCGGGCATGTCGCCGGAGCAGGCCCTGGGCAAGCCGCTCGATGGTCGTTCGGACCTCTTTTCCTTCGGCTCGCTGCTCTACGAGCTGCTGACCGGGGTTTCGCCTTTTCGCGGCCAGAACGCCGCCGAGACTTTGACCCGCATCTGCACCGCCCAGCAGTTGCCGGTCCATCGGCAGCGGCCCGACGTTCCGGCCGCGCTGTCGGATCTCGTCGACCGGCTGCTCGAAAAGGACCCGGGGCGGCGGCCGAAGAGCGCGGGTGCTGTGGTGGCAATCCTCGAGAGCTTCGGCGCACGGCCGGATCCATCCCAGTCGGGCGAAGCCGGGACGAGCGCAGCCGGAGCGAGCGAAGATCAACCGAGCGATCTCGACGCGTCGACTCGGATCGCCGGCCGCCTCGAGCCTGAGGGCGTCGACGATCCGACACCTGCCCTGCCACGGCCCGCGGTGGATCCGGCCACGGTCGACCAGGCCGCCATCGAGCCGGAACCTATGGCGGCGCACCGGCCCCAGCGCCGCGGGTGGCTCGTCGCGGTGGCAGGGATTGTTCTGGCGCTCCTGGGTCTGGTCGCCTGGCACCTGGCTAAGCCTGACCGTAAGGCATCGCCCGAGCGACTCTACGTCGCCGTGGCGGCGCCGCGGGTGCCGGAATCCGTGGTGCAGGATCCCGCCGTCCGACTGCTCGCCGGGACGGTCCGGGCCGGTGTCGAGCGAGGCCTCTTGGGCCTCTCAGGCCTCGGCGTGCTCGACGGTGGCCGTGCCAGCGACACCGATCCGCTGGCGATCGCCTCGGACCTCGGCGCGGATGAAGTCTTGACTTCTGAGCTCGACTGCGCCCTCGAGACCTGCCAGATCGTGTTGCGCCGCCGACGCGGGGCCGACGGGGCCGTGCTGTGGCTCGGCCGGATGAGCATCGACAGGATCGGCGCCGACCTGCCCGCCTACAGCTCGCGGATCGCCGAGCAGGTGCGGGGCGGCTATCCCGACAGGGAGGCGCAGGGTGCCTTGCCGGATCTCCGGGTGAGCACGGCAGACTTCGCCACGTTCCTCGAGCTCGAGCACGGTTACCTGACCCGCGAGCGCTCGGCCGAAAGCGACGAATTCTTGGCGCAGGCAATGGCGCTCCAGGCCCAGGCACCGCGTTTTCTCGAACCGATCCTGCTCGAGGTGACCATCCGGCGCTTGCGCTTCCTCGCCTCGCGCCGTGACGAAGAGCGCGAGCTCGGGACGGCCGCCGTGGAGCGGGCGCTGGCCCTGGCGCCGGAGGATCCGAGGGTGCTGCGCGCCGCCGCCCAGATGGCGATCGACAGCGGCCGGCTGGAGGACGCCGAGGCTTTGCTCGAGACCGCCGATCGCCTGGAGCCCGGGGACGTCGGCTGGAAGATGCGGCGCGCTGCACTGCTCGAACGGCAAGGCCGGCTCGAGGAGGCTCGGGAGGTGCTAGCTTCGGCCGCCCACCGCCGGCCCACGTGGCGGAACCTCACGCGGCTCGCCGACCTCGACTACCGCACCGGCGACGTGCAGGCCGCGCGCCGCAACCTGGAAGCCGCTCTCGAACGGGCCCCCGGCAACTTCGACGTGCTCTCGCGCCTGGCGCAGCTCGAGCTTCTGAACGGCGACCCGCGCCGCGCAGCGGAGCTCTACGAGAAGCTTGTCGAGCGGGCACCGGAGGCCACCGAGCTGACCAACCTCGGCGTCGCCCACCTCCTGCTGGCCGACTACGGTGCCGCGGTGCGCCGCTTCCGGCAGGTTCTGGAGGCGACGCCCGATTCGCCCTATGCGCTCCTCAACCTGGCCGACGCCGAGCTCCTGCGAGGTGAAGCGGAGCAGGCTCGGGACCTCTACCAACGTGTCCTCGAGAGGGTCGAGGCCGATCCCGATCCCGAGGCACTACGGATGGTACGAGCCCAGGCCGAGGGGCACCTGGGGAGAGTCGAGGCGGCGGTCGGATCGGCGCAGCAGGCCCTGCGCCGCGCGCCCGACAATCCCCAGGTGATCTACGAGGCCGCCCTGGTCCACGCCCTGGCCGGCGACGCGGCCTCGGCCCTGTTCCATTCCCGCCGGGCCTTGGAGCTCGGCATCGACCAGCGTTGGTTCGGATTCCCCTGGTTCGACTCGATCCGCGATCGGCTGTGAGACTGTGGCGCAAGCCACAAGCTCACAGTCCGGATGGGTTGGGCCATCCAGTCGAGCTCCAAGCTCGACTGGATGGGGCGCTGTGAGCCGCTAACGGTACCGTTTGGCGAAGAGCTTCCGCGCCAGGCCGAGGACTTCGCGGGCCGCGCCGGGATCCCTGCGGCGCAACTGGCGCCACCAGACCTCCA
>JBCCGX010001169.1:0-3312 GCA_039029035.1 Acidobacteriota bacterium
AAGTTCGCCCGCCGGCATCGCACGGCGGTGGTGTCGTCGTCTGTCGCCGCGGTGCTGTTGATCAGCGCCGCCGTCGCCCTGGCGCTACAGAACCGGCGGGTCGTTGGCGAGCGCGACAAGAAGTCGCAAGTGGTGTCGTTGTTTCGCGACGTCTTCGCCCTCAGCAATCCCTTCGTGGTGCCCGACGCCGAGCTGACCGCTCGTGAAGCGTTGGAGCGCAGCCTGCCGCTGATCGAAGCCGGCCTGCAGGACCAGCCGGACGTGCGGGCGGAGCTGCTCTACACCACCGGTTCGATCCTGCGCATTCTCGGCGCCGTGCCCGAGGCGATCGATCACCTCGGCGAGGCGTTGGAGATCCGCCGACGCCTGCATGGCGAGGGCCATCTCGAAGTCGCCGCGGCAATGACCGAGCTGGCCAGTGCGCACCGCGAAGCGGGCCAGATGGACGTCGCCGAGGATCTCGCACTGCAGGCGGTCGCCGCCGTGCGCGAGGAGGTCGGTGATCGGCATGTCGCCCTGCTCGATCCCTTGGTGCAATTGGTCGCGATCTACTGCCGGCAGGAGAGGTGGGACGAGGCCGCGCCGATCGGCGAAGAGGTTCTCGTGCTCACCGACGAGCTGGGCGCGAATGTCCGGGGCAAGATCATCGTGCTCGAGAGCTTGGCCAAGGCGAGCAGCGCCCGTGGTGACTACGCCCGTGCAGTGGAGCTCAACCGCGAAGCTCTGGGGCTGGCTCGAGAGCGCTACGGCGCCGACCACCCGCAGCACATCGCGACGCTCAACAACATCGGCCTGCAGTTGCGCCGGCAGGAAGACTTCGCCGGCGCCGATCAGGCCTACAGCGAAGCTTTGCGAATCCAGAAGCTGGCCTACGGTGAGGAGGGTGCCGACGCCTTCCTGCTCAACAACATCGCCGGCGTCCGCTTTGCGGCCGGCGACTACGAGACCGCCGAGGCGATCTACCGCGAGGCCCTTGCCGTGGTCCTGGATCGTCTCGGCCGCGAGCATTGGCAAGCCTTCGCCCTCGGCGTGCGCATCACCCGTTGCCTCACCCTGCAAGGCGATGCCGTCGCTGCCGAGCAGCACATACGACAGGTGCTGGCCGAAGGGGCCCTGGCCGCCGAGCACTGGCGCTGGGACGAAGCGCGCAGCGTCCTCGGCGAGAGCCTCAGCGCCCAGGGCCGCTGCGAGGAGGCCGAGCCCCTGCTGGTCGAATCGTTCGAGAACATCGTCGAGAAGCGTCAGCGGATCCGCAACCGAGACGATGCCTTCCAGCGCCTGCGCGTCCACCTGGAGAGCTGCGGCAAGGCGGAGGACGTGGAACGCTACGCAGCGATGGTCGAGTCCTGAGCTGGACCGCAAGCGACGCAGGACGAGAAGAGCCTCCCGGACGCCCGGGAGGCTTTGGGAGCCAGATCGAAAGATCAGGCGTTGGTCGATTCGGACGTCGACGTTTCGTCGGTCGTCTTGGGCTCGACCTCGGGCGCCTTCGGAGCCGTGTCAGCCGGAGCTTCGGTGGCGTTGGCGGAAGCCGCTTCGGAGTCGGTTTCGGCCTGGGGCGTTGCCTGGTTCTCGCCGTCCTGCAGCTTGCGCAGAGTGCGGCGCAGAATCGGCCGGAAGCGGGTCCCCAGATCGTTGCGGCCGGCGAGACGGAACATGCCCTGGGTCAGGCGCACGATGCCGCGGATCTCGTCGTCGAACTCGCGGATCACCTGCTGGCGGCGCAGACGCACGTTGGTGGCCCTGCGGCGTTCCCGGTGGCGCGTGTTGATCAGATCGCCGAGGTCGGATAGCTCGGGATCGAGCTGAGCGGCCAGCTGCGCCGAGGTGTTGATGGCGTCGTCGCCCGCGCTTTCGATCACCAACTGTGGTTCGAGGCCGAGATCGGGATTCTCCAGGCTGGTCTTCACCGTCTCGGCGAATTGGTGCAGCCGTACCACTCCACGAGGAAAATCCCCCGCCAGCCCGACCCGGCCGAGATTCTTCAAGCCGTAGACGCCGCGGCAGACATGGCGCACCAGGCGCAACTTGGCGTCGACATCGTCCCGTCGCTTGGCCAGCTCGGCCCGCACCTTCTCGTCGTCGTGGGTTTGCTCCAACACACCCCCGTCGAAGCTCGCGATGCGCTTGCGCTGCCGCTCGACGCTGCGGCGCAAGAGCACTAACTGAAAACGAACATCCGGTGCGGTCTCGCCCTCTTCGAGGGCCGGGGCGAGATAGTCACCATAGGCGGTGGCGATCTCTTCCAGATAGTTGTCGAAACCGGCCTCGAGATTGAGCGCGAGGTCTTTTCGTAAAGTGATCATTTCGGAAAACTTCAAGGCCATGACGCAGAGCCTCCCTGGTCGATGAAAGGTGTCCGGTCGCGCGGTTGCGACCGTGTTCTCGGTGCCGCCGTGGGCCGGCGACGTCGAAAAGTGTAGGGTTGGTCGGTACCTCACCCCGTATCCGATCCATCGGACAGAATCTGCGTCAATCGGATATTTCCGGAAATGGATACGTATCCGTTCCATCGGACAAAACGTGCAGAGCCGCTCCTGGAGAGGGTTTCCGAGGTCGGCAGGGTCGCTCAGGTGCGGCGGAAATTCCGTGAAACTGTCCGGCGATTTATGCCTGGAATTCGAACCGAATGGGGATGATCATGGCCTTCGGCTACGATTCGGCCACCGTGCAGAGAGCTGCACGGGCGAAAAACATTTGTTTCTGGTCCTTGCAGCAAGCTGCACGGGCGCCAGACGTTTGTTGATCCACCGTGCAGCAAGCTGCATGACGCCAGGACAAGCCGAAAACGAGTTTGCCGCAAGCTGCAACGTGCTAACACACTCGAAATTCCAATCTGCCGAAAGCTGCTCGGCACCGAAGCATTGGATTCGCCGGTTGACAGAAAGCTGCACGGTGTCGAAACAAAAGGAAATCGTCGGTGCAGAAAGCTGCCGTGCGCCGAGACAAGTGGAAACCGAGCTTGCAGCAAGCGGCAAAGCGTCGAGACCGTAGCCCATCGCCCATGCAGGAAGCTGCAGGCCTCCGAGGCATTGGACCGTCGTCCGCTCGTAAAGCTGCAGCGCGCCTCTGACTTTGGTTATCGCCCGTTCACAGATCCGACAGTTCAGTCGCCGGTCGGCGCGGATCGATCTCCTCGGGGCCTTCGGGTTTGGCGGCCCGCCGGCGCGCCTCCGCCAGCCGTTCCCGGGCCAGGGCAGCCAGCTCGGGATGGGTCTTGATCATGCGGTTCGCGGCCAAGCTTCCGACCGCCAGTAGCGCCAGCTCCGCTCCACGCGCCGGATCCGCCGCCTGGCTCGCGCGGCTGAGGTG
>JBCCGX010001170.1:0-3310 GCA_039029035.1 Acidobacteriota bacterium
AGCTGCCAGGCGCATGTCTTCGAGACCGCTGCGATCGAGCCAGTCGATCACCGGCTGGGACGCCTCACGGTCTCCTGCTGCCAGGGCGGCCTCCAAGACGTGCCGAGCGTCGATCGGCTCGCGTTGGATCGCCCAGTTGTCGAGCGCCAGGCGTAGGGCGGCGCCTGGCTGGTTCAATAGGTGCAATCGGAAACGCGATTCGGCGCCCAGGTGCAGGCTGTCGCCCCGCAACCGCCCCTCGGCGAAACGGGCGTCGAGGATCGCTACCAAATCCTTGGCCCGCGGTGTCGCGAGCCGCACGGCGGCCAAGGCACGGCGCAGGAGCAGGGCATCAGCCCGGGTTTCTCCAGCGAGCAACACCAGCACTTCCCTTGGCCTGTCCTGGTCGAGCAAGAAATCGGCGTAGGCGGCCAGCAGGTAGATATCTCTCTGCTCGAGGGCGAGAGCGTTCTTGAAGTGGAGCTCGGCGTCGTCCGGGCGTCCCAACCGGTGGGCGATCTCGGCCAGGCCGGTGAGGACCCAGAGACGATCCCCGACCTCGGCGGCAGGAAAGCTCGCCAGGGCTTGACGCAACATGGCATAGCTGCTCTCGGCGTGCCCGCTGAGACTGCCGACACTCGCCTGACAGGCGCTCGCCATGAGCGGGTCGAGGCGACGCAACGGTAGACAGCTGGCTCGGGCCGCCAGGTGATCGCCCCGTACGAGATGGATCACCGCTCGATTGAGCCACGCCCGGGGATGTCTCGGCCGTTGACTGACGAGGCGATTCAGATCCTCGAGCGCGGTGTCGAAGTCGTGCCGGTTTTGGTGCACCAGCGCCCGCACGTAGAGCACTCCGGGTGGTGGTTGAGGCAGATCCCACCAAGGGTCGAGGGCGGCCTGGGAGTAGCCGAGGTAACGCGGATCGGCTTCGGAGCGGCCGATCTCCAGGTAGCCGTGCGCGAGCTGCAGAGCGAGATCGAGATCCTCGCCATCCTGGGCCAGCTCGCCTCGCAGCCGCCGCAGCTCTCGCAACCGCGTATCGCCTTGCCAGGATTGCGGTAGCCGCTCCAGGACCTGATCGTCATTCGTGGGTCGATAGGGCTCGGCGTGGCCCGGCAGGGCACCGAGCACAGTGGACAGGATCATGGCGACAAACGCCGACGTAAGGTGACTTGGCACTCTCTTGAACATCTGCTTGGCCCCTTCAGGCTCGAACGGAACAGGAACTCGGCGGGCTTGGGTTGACAGAGACGCCCCCACCTCGACAGGAGGGGGCGACCGCTCACATCAAGGGCAAACGCCCGTGCAGCCGATCTCGCCCGGATCGACATGCCGGCTCTCGACGCCGGAGTGGGCGTAGCCGACGTAGGGAAAGGTCTCGCGGTAATCCGCGTCATTGGCGTTGACGCCATCGCCGACCCGGTTGTGCGGGAAGCCGCCGAACTCACCGCCTGCCAGGACACCGACCACGGCCCGTAGGGCGATGTCGGTCACGTCGTCCGAAACGCGACGCCCGTTAGGCCAGCCAGCCGGGTCACCGCCCACGAGGCCGAGGCGGCTACGGTCTGCCGCCGGGGTGGGTGGCACGCCGGTGTTGAGCCGCAAGAGATCGGCCACCGGTCCGGCAGGCGTGCCCTCAGCCGCGATCGGCGGCACATACTGGACCAGAGGCAGCAGATCGAGGCGCGGCGGCTCGGGCACCGGTAAGACACCGGGGGCGACGGTCGCATCGTAAGCCGCGTTGAGCACCCGGGCGAGGACCGGATCGAGGGCGAAGTCGGCGAACTGGCCATCATCGCGCGGCAAGCTGCGCGAGAACAGATCCTTCGAGCCCGTCCCGATGATCAGCTCGTTGAACAGCGGGTTGGCCATGCGCTGGATCTGCACGAAGTTGCCCAACAGGATCGGATCTTTCGTCGGGTCGTTGCGCAGCACCTTGATCAACCGCCGGGAAGTCGTCCCCCAGGCACCGATCGTCGCCAGTGGATCGTCGGCGGCGTGGATCTCGCCGTCGGCGGTCAGCAGGGTGATCGGCACCTCGATAGCGATAGCGTTGACGTTGAAGCCCGCCACATCGTCGGCGGCGAAGTTGTCCACATCGTTGGCGTCCTGGGCGTCACTCAGGACGCCGGGAACGCCGGTCTCGAAGGCATCGGCCCGCAGGTTGAGGGTGTCGAACGCCCCCCCGAGATCGATCCAGAAAGGGTCTTCGACCGTGCCGGCGAAGACGCGAATACCATCCCCGAGATCGTAGATCCCCTGATCCGCCAGAGCCGGATAGTCCGGCATGGTGCGCGGACCGGCATTGCTCGGCACAGCGTAGAGGGTTCGCCCCTCGGAGAGCTGGGTTCGGGTAGCACCCACCGCGCCGCCACGTAACAACGAAACACTGTAGCTCTGGCGCAAGCTGAAGCCCTCAGATCCGGGGCCGTCGAGGGCGGTGATCGCCGGCGGGACGATCGGCGTGCCGGGAGGCACCGGTGCGGGGGAATTCTCCGGCGCCGGGATGCCGTCGCCGGCACCGACCAAGCCCTGGAAGACGCCCGGCAGGCGAATCTCGGTCTTGAAGCGGAACTCGAAAGCGACATCTCGGCTGGCATCGAAGTCATTGTCGATCTTGATGGTGTAGAGCATCTCGGGATCGAACGGAAACTGATTGGGCCCGTTGGATGGCTCCAGTAATGGATCCACATCGAGAATGAAGGTCACCTTGGACGGATCGTCGTAGCTGACGAAAGCGAAGAAGTCTGCGATATCCGCCTTGTGATCGAGGGCCGTGAGCGGCGCCTCGCGGTGGTTTGCAGCTTCGGCTCGTTCGGTGCCAACAGCCGTGAGGAGGATCGCTGCACTGACGAGCAACGAAAGGGAGGAACGAGAGATCATGAACTGGCTCCTTTCGGATCATGGGTTGAGCGCGCTCTTGCTGGCACGTGCCCTAGACCAGCGCTCAGGGGTTCATTCACAGACAGGAGCACCCATAGCAACCGCCGTACCACTCTCCTGCTAAGTCCTCAAAGGCTGAATACAAAAGACTTGAGCGTGCCTACGCAGCGGTCGACGTTGAGACGAACTGAGACGTGAGACGAAGCCGTCTCAGGTCTCAAGCTGCTCAGGTCGCGCGCCGTCTGGCTCAGTCGAGATAACCGAGAGCCCGCAAGCTCTCCCGGATCTCGTCGTCGATGACCGCGGCTTCACCGGCCCCTGGGCGTTTTCGCCCCGTGAGCTCGGCCCGCAGTAGCGCGGCCAGATAACCCCGACGGATCGGCAGCTTGTCGGCGAGATTGTGCTGCTCGGCGAGGTCGTCCTGCAGGCGATAGAGGCGCGGCCA
>JBCCGX010001171.1:0-3306 GCA_039029035.1 Acidobacteriota bacterium
CTCGTCGAACGCTGGCGTGAGCTTTCGAGCGCGCCGCTTTACAACCTCTACGGGCCGACGGAAACGACCATCTGGTCGACCGCCCAACGCCTCGATCCGGCCGAACAAGGGGTGTCGATCGGCAGGCCGATCACCAACACCGACGTCCATGTGGTGGCGACTTCGGGACGCCTGGCGGCCATCGGTGCCGAGGGCGAGCTATCGATCGGCGGCCGAGGTCTGGCGCGGGGCTATCTGCGCCGTCCGGCGCTCACCGCCGAGCGCTTCGTGCCCGATCCGTTCTGTCCCTCCGGTGGTGGGCGGCTCTACCGTACCGGTGATCGGGTCCGCCGCCGGCCCGATGGCCGGCTCGACCATCTGGGGCGGCTCGACCATCAGGTGAAAATCCTCGGGCACCGGATCGAGCCGGGGGAGATCGAGTCCGTCCTGCGTCGCCACCCCGGGGTGCGTGAGGCGGCGGTGCTGCAGCGCGAAGACGCCGCGGGGCCGAGGCTGCTCGCTTACCTGGTCGGCGCCGGCAAAGAGCCCGAGCCGCGGGTGGATGCGGCAGCCAAGGAGCAACTGCTCGCCGGCCGCCAGCGCTTCCGTTTGCCCAACGGCATGGAGATCGCCCAATTCGACGCCCGCCAGGCGATGGAGCTTTACCACGAGGTCTTCGAGGACACCGCCTACGATCGCCACGGCGTGCGCTTCCGCGATGGTGACTGCATTTTCGACGTCGGTGCCAACACCGGTTTCTTCACCCTCTTCGCCTGCCAGCAATGCACCCCATCACGGGTCTTCGCCTTCGAGCCGATGCCGCCCAACTACGAGCTGCTGCAAATCAATACGGCGCTCTACGGCGATGGCGTGAAGACCTTTCGCTGCGGTCTCGCCGCCGAGCCTGGCGCGGCCCAGTTCACCTTCTTCCCCAACATCACCGGTCTCTCTAGCCGGTTTGCCGACGCCGAGGAAGAGCGCCGGGCGGTGGCGTCGATCGCGCAGAGCTTCGAGTCCAAGGGAGCCTTCGAGGCTCTCGGACAAGACGAGCTGCAGTCCGCCCTCGACGAGCATCTGCGCACCGAGACCTACGACTGCGAGCTCCGCACCCTGTCGCAGGCGATCCGCGAGGAGGGCGTCGAACGCATCGATCTGCTCAAGATTGACGTCGAGCGCAGTGAGGTCGAGGTGCTCGAAGGGATCGACGACGACGATTGGCCGAAGATCCGCCAGATCGTCCTCGAAGTCCACAGCGACGAGCTCTTAGCGGCGACCCGCGCCATCCTCGAGGGCCGTGGCTTCGAAGTGGCAGTCGATGATTTCCTCCACTTCGACGGCCAGGACGGCTCGGGCCTGCGGATTTATCTGGTCTACGCGCTGCGGCCGGAAGCAGCCGCTGAGCGCGGCGTCACCGAGGTCGCAGCACCGGGACTGCCCGACGCCGCGGCGCTCCGTGGCTGGCTGAGTGAGCAGCTGCCGGCCTACATGGTGCCGGCGGCCTTCGTCGAGCTTTCGACGTTGCCGCGGACGCCCAACGGCAAGCTGGATCGGGCCGCGCTGCCCGAGCCTGGGGCGTCGTCGCGCTCGGCGGCCACGGCCTATGTCGAGCCTCAGGGCGAGACCGAACGCCTGGTGGCGGAGGTCTGGCGTGAGGTGCTCGGGCTCGAGAAAGTGGGCGCCAAAGACAATTTTTTCGAGGCCGGGGGCACGTCGCTGTCGCTGGTGCAGGTCAGCCGCAGCCTCGAGAAGAGCACCGGCCGACCGGTGCCCTTGGTCGAGATGTTCCGCCACCCAACGGTCGGTGCCATGGCGGAGTTCCTGGTGTCGACGAACGGTGACGGGGTCGCGACGGTGGTGGAGGAGGGCAAGGTGCGGGCCGAGCGCCGTGCCGAAGCCCTGCGCGGAAGCTCGGAGCTCGAGCGCCAGCGCCGTTTCATGGCCAATCGCCCACGCCGCGGTCGGCGGCGCGGCGGACGGCCGGACGTCTTGGCGGGGCCCTAGGAGGCGGTATGGAGAAAGTGCTCTTACCCAATGGCTTCGAGGTCTTCTGCCAGAACCGGGCTGAATTGATGCATTTCTACGAAGACATTTTCGACAAGCGAATTTACGTCCAGCGGGGTATCCGGCTCGGCGACGGTGCGTGTGTCTTCGACGTCGGAGCCAATGCGGGGACCTTTACGCTCTTCGTTCAGACCTCGTGGCCGGGGACCGAGGTCTATTCTTTCGAGCCCTCGCCACCGACCTTCGAAGCGCTCAGCCGCAACGCGGCGCGCTACGCACCGCGGGCGCGACTCTTCAATGTCGGAGTGTCCGATGCGTCGGGGTCGGCTCAGTTCACCCATTACCCGAAGAGCACCGGGATGTCGTCGTTCCACGCCGATGAGGCCGAGGAGCGCGAGGCGCTGCAGGCTGTTTTGCTCAATGAGGCGCAGCGAGGCGACGAAGGGGCTCGGGCGCTGCTTCGCCACAGTGAGGATTACCTTGCAGAGCGACTGCGGAGCGAGACCTACAGCTGCCAACTGGTGACGCTGTCGGAGATGATTCGGCGCTTCCGAGTCGAGCGCGTCGACCTGCTCAAGATCGACGTGCAGAAATGCGAGCTCGAGGTGCTCCAAGGCTTGGATGACGAGCATTGGCCACGCATCGGCCAGGTGGTGGTCGAGGTCCACGACAAGGACGGCCGGGTGGCCGAGCTCTGTGCGCTTCTCGAAAGCCACGGCTTCGAGGTCGACGGGGTGCAGGACGAGCTCTACCGCGGATCGATCATGGTGAACGTCTACGGGATCCGCCCAGGTTGGCGGGTGCAGCCGAGCCGAGCGGCAAGACCGCCGGTGCGAAACCGTCCCAACATGGCGGCGCGGGCCGCCAGCCAGCGGCGGGCTCTCGGCCAGGCGATGGCGATGCGCGCGGCACGCAGGAAAAACGTCAGATGAGTGAATACGACGAACAACCGGCCGCCGAGGGCATCGCGATCGTCGGCATGGCGGGGCGCTTCCCGGGGGCCGAAGACCTCCGACGCTTCTGGCGTAACCTCGCCGAGGGGGTCGAATCGATCGTCGTCCTCAGCCGTGACGAGCTCCTCGCAGCCGGCGCCGATCCGGCGGAGATCGATGCCCCTGGCTACGTGCCGGCGGGCGGCCTGCTCGATGATCCGGAGCTCTTCGACGCCGCGTTCTTCGGTCTCGGAGCGCGCGAGGCGGAGCTGATGGATCCGCAGCATCGACTGTTTCTCGAGACCTCGTGGCAGGCGCTCGAAGATGCCGGCTACGACGCCGAGGTCTTCGATGGCTCGATCGGCGTCTACGGTGGAATGAACCTGGCGTCTTA
>JBCCGX010001172.1:0-3302 GCA_039029035.1 Acidobacteriota bacterium
ATCCTGCCGTTGGGAAGCGGCATGCAAGACGTGCAGCTCCTGGTGGTGAACCCTTCCGGTCAACTGGCGGGAATCGGCGAGCTCGGGGAGGTGTGGGTACGGAGCCCCCATCTGGCGCTCGGCTACCTGCGTGACGAGACCCTCAGCCAGCAGCGTTTCCAGCGCAATCCCTGGAGCGCAGAGGACGGCGATCGCGTCTACCGGACGGGAGATCTGGGTCGCTACCTGCCCGACGGCCAGCTGGCCTTCGCCGGGCGGGCGGATCATCAGGTCAAGATCCGCGGCTTCCGCGTCGAGCTCGGGGAAGTAGAGGCCCAACTCGCCCGGCTGCCGGGAGTCCGGGAAGCGGTGGTGCTCGCGTCGCCGATCGGGGCACGACGCAACCCTGCGGAGCGGATTCTTGTGGCCTACGTGGTGAGCCACGGCGCGGCGGAGCTCCGCCTCCACGAGATGCGGAAGCTCCTGGCCCGCAGACTGCCGGAGGTCATGCTGCCGTCGGCGGTGGTGACGCTTTCGGCCCTGCCGCTGACCCCCAACGGCAAGGTGGATCGCAAGGCCCTGCCAGAGCCGCAGGCGGTGCGCCCCGAGCTCGAGACCGACTTCGTAGGGCCCCGTACGCCGATCGAGCGCTTTCTCGCCGAGCTGTGGACCGAGACTCTCGGCATCGCCGCGGTGGGGGTGCACAACGACTTTTTCGAGCTGGGAGGCAACTCGATCTCCGGCGTGATCCTGATCAACCGCCTGCAGGAAGAGCTGGGGGAGGTCGTCCAGGCGGTGACGATTTTCGACGCCTCGACGGTCGCCGAGCTGGCCGACTACCTGGTGGAGCGGCACCCGCGGGCGGTGGCGCGGCGGTTCGGCGAGGAGGAGGGTGCCGGTGCTCCGGACGACGAGCGGCCGGAGACCGGGACGAGGATCCCCCGCCGGGTGACCGATGCCGATCCTTTGCCGCTGTCTTTCAGCCAGCAGCGCCTGTGGTTCCTCGACCAGTGGGCGCCGGGCAGCTCCGCCTACAACATCTCGTCCACAGTTCGGCTCGACGGCGACCTCGCAGTTCCGCGCCTCGCCGCCTGCGTGACGGAGATCGTACGCCGCCACGAAGCCTTGCGCACCACGTTTCAAGCTGTCGGTGGTCAGCCGGTCCAGGTGATCGCCGAGGCCGTTGCCCAGGCGCTTCCGATGGTGGATCTGTCGCGTCTCACCAGCCACCGGCAGGAGGCCGAGGCGCGGCGGCTAGCGGCGGCAGAGAGCTGGCGTTCGTTCGACCTCGCCCGCGGACCGCTGTTGCGGATCACCCTGCTGCGCCGGACGCCGCAATGCCATTTGGCGGTGATGGTGATGCATCACATCGTGGCTGACGGCTGGTCGATGGGGGTACTGGTGCGCGAGGTGGCAGCATTGTACGGAGCGTTGTCACGCGGCGAGCCGTCACCCCTGCCGGAGCTGCCGATCCAATATGGCGACTTTGCTCTCTGGCAGCGGCAGGAGCTCAGGGGTGAGCGGCTGGACTCACTGCTCGCCTATTGGCGCCGGCAGCTGGCGGACGCTCCGGCGGCGCTGGAGCTGCCCGCCGACCGGCCACGGCCGGCGACGCAGACTTTCCGCGGCAGCACCCGGCCGCTGACGCTGTCCGCCGAGTTGGCACGGGATTTCCACGACTTCGTCCGCCGCCGGGGGGGCACCTCCTTCATGCTGCTGTTGGCGCTCCTCGATGCCTTGCTGAGCCGCCTCACCGGCCAGCACGACATTGTAGTGGGCTCACCGGTGGCGAACCGCAACCGCCGGGAGACGGAAGGGCTGATCGGTTTCTTCGTCAACACTCTGGTGCTGCGGGTTCGTCTTGCAGCGGCCGATCCGACTTTCAGCGAGCACCTCGGTCGCACGCGGGAAGTCATCCGGCAGGCCCTGGCGCACCAGGATCTGCCGTTCGAGAAGCTGGTCGAGAAGCTCGAGCCGGAGCGCAACCCGAGCCACTCGCCGCTGTTCCAGGTGATGCTTGTTCTGCAGAACGCTCCACGGTCGCGGATCCGATTGCCTGGATTGACCCTTTCGCCGGTGGCGACCGGCAGTCCGGCAGCGAAATTCGATATGACCTTTGCGCTGGCGGAAGACGGCGAGCAGTTGGGCGGGACGGTGGAGTTCAACTCCGACCTGTTCGACGGCACCACCGCACAGCGGCTGGCGCGCCATTTCGAGACCATGCTGGCGGGCGTGTTGGTGGATCCCGAGCGGCGGTTGTCAGAGCTTCCCCTGCTCTTGGCGGCCGAACGTCATCAGCTGCTGGTGAGCTGGAACGACAGCCGGGTCGCCGATGGGGCGGACCTTTGCCTCCATCAGCTGATCGCGTCGCGCGCGGCGGTGAGCCCGGAGGCGGTGGCGGTGGTCTTTGAGGACCACAGCCTGAGCTACCGCGAGCTCGACCGCCGGGCCGGCCACCTGGCGCGTCACCTGGCGGCGCTGGGGGTCGAACCCGACACGGCGGTGGGCGTCTGTATCGAGCGCAGCCTGGAGCTGGTGGTGGGCTTGTTGGCAGTCCTCAAGGCCGGCGGCGCGTACCTGCCGCTCGACCCGGAGTATCCGCCGGCGCGGCTGGCCTTCATGCTGGCCGACGCCGGCTCCCCGGACGGCCGCGCGCCGGTGCTGCTGATGCCGCGGCGGTTACAGGCAGTGTTGCCGCAGCACGGCTGCCGCGTGGTGGATCCGGAGGACGGCGTCTGGCAACCTCAACAGGAGCCGCGGCCAGCCGAGCCGGATCACCTGGCCTACGTGATCTACACCTCGGGCTCTACGGGTCGACCCAAAGGGGCGATGAACAGCCATCGGGCGATCGTCAACCGGCTGCGGTGGATGCAGCAGGCCTATAGGCTCGGCGTGGACGATCGGGTTTTGCAGAAGACGCCGTTCAGTTTCGATGTATCCGTCTGGGAATTCTTCTGGCCGCTTCTGACGGGAGCCCGGCTGGTGATGGCGCGTCCCGGCGGGCACCGCGACAGCGCTTACCTGGCGCACGTCATCGGCGAGCGGAGGATCACCACCCTGCACTTCGTGCCGTCGATGCTGCAGGTCTTTCTGGCAGAGCTGCGGGCCGCGTCAGACCGGTTCACCACCCGGCGCCCCTTGCGGCGGGTGATCTGCAGCGGGGAAGCCCTGCCGCCGGAGCTCGTGGAACGTTTCTTCGAGCGCCTGGGCGGATCGCTGTACAACCTTTACGGACCCACGGAGGCGGCGGTCGACGTCACCCACTGGACCTGCTCGCCTGGCGGCGACCGATCGACGGTGCCGATCGGTCGGCCGATCTCGAA
>JBCCGX010001173.1:0-3296 GCA_039029035.1 Acidobacteriota bacterium
GCGCTGGAAGAAGATGCCCACTGGACTGAGCAGCGCCAGGTCGGGGCGGATGAAGCCGAAGCTGAAGACGGTGTCCGAAAGGGTGGTGGCAATGAAGTTTTCGATGTCGTTCTCGAAGTAGCCGATCGTGCCACGCCAGTTGCGTTGGTCGAACTTGATTCCGAGGTCGAGAGTCTCACCCTCTTCGGGCTGGAGCTCGGTGTTCGGCAGACCGGTGACGAAGAAGAACGGGCTGCCGAAGTTGCGGATCAGGTAGCGCACCGTCACTTCCGGCTCACGGTAGCTTTCGGCGAAGCGAATATAGGGATTGATACCGCGCGGCGTCAGGAGGGTCAGGCCGAGGTTGCTGGTCCAGACGTCATTGTCGGTGCTGATACCCGAGTTGCCGGCGAGCAGCTCATCGATGCCGTTGATGCCTGCCAGATTGATGGCGCCCGGATTGGCCTCGAGCAGGGGCAGGGCGGTCTCGATGATCGCGGTCTCCTGCACCGGCGGGTAGGCGTCGCTCGGGCTCGCCTCGGTCTCCCACTTGTCGTAGCGGATGCCGCCGTCGAGGCGGATCCACGGCGCGGGTGACCATTCCAGGACGGCGAAGAAGGCCTGGTTCTCGTATTCGGTGTCCGGCGTCGTGGCGACGTTCTGCTCACCGTAGGTGACCACCGTGCCGCTGGGATCGAAGGACTCGAACGAGAAGGTGTCGGTCGAGTCGTCGGTCAGCCAGCTGACGCCGGTGGTCAGGATAGCGTCACGCCAGGGCTGGATGTTGGCCTGCAGCTCGAAGCCGGTGGAATCGACATCGTTGAGGGTCGATTGCTCGCGGCCACGGGTGAAGGTGGAGAGCTGGCCGGTAAAGGAAGAGTCCGCGGGGTTGAAGCTGCTCCCGGCATCGATGGTGAAACGGTTGTCGTCCTGCGGTCGGACGAAATTCTGCTTGTAGGCCCGGACGCTCAGGCGCGGCAGCCAGGAGGCAAGATCGTAGCTCTCGTACAGAAAGGTGAACTTGCGCAGGTCGCGGAACTCGTTGCGCCGCAAAGTGGGATCTGTCGGCGGGGTGGAGAAGGGCAAGCCCAAGCCTTCGTGCTGGCTGGTGAGGTACTTGATCCGGAAGCTGTGCTTGTCCGAAGGGTAGAAGTAGAAATCGGTCTGAAAGTTGAAGCCTTCACCGGTGCCGTTGAAGACCCGCGTACCGGATGGGAACTCCCAGATGGCGAAGCTGTTGGCGACGTCGCCGCCGGTCGCCTGGGCCACTTCCTGCGAGAACTCGGCAACCTGCACCACCTGTTCCCGGGTGACGCTGCCGTCGCCGGCCGTCCAGCCCTCGAGCTCGAAGTCCGAGTAGATGGCCCGCAGGGCGAACTTCGGTGCTCTGTAGTTGGCGGTCACGACGCCTTTGAAGTACTCACTGTTCTCGTTGTAGCTGAAGTCGAAGTCAAGATCGAGCTGACGGTCCGTGGCACCCTGGGTCGGCTGCTTGGTGACGATGTTGATCACCCCGGCCATGGCGTCGGTACCGTAGATGCCGGAGCCGGCGCCGCCGAGGACTTCGATCGACTCCACCTGGGTGACGTCAATCATGCTCGGTGAGATGCCGGTGGCACCAGCGTCGAAGCGGACGTTGTTGAGGCGCTCGCCGTCGACCAGGATCAGCACTCGCGACGACGCCAGGCCGCGAAATTGAGGCCGCGCGCGGGTCGGGTTTTGATCGATCGTGCGCACGTTGGGTGCCCTGGCGATGGCGTGTGCGACCGACTCTACTTGCCGCTCTTCGAGATCTTCGGCGGTGATCACGGTGACGACCTGGGGAATCTCCGACGTCGCCCGCTCGATGCCCTTGGCAGCGGTGATGGTGATCTCTTCGGTGATTGTTCCGACCGCCAGAGAGGCATCCTGTTCGCTCGACGCACCGCCTTCGAGATCGACATGGGTGCTGGTGTCGTTGAATCCGGACGCGGTGAACGTCAGGCGGTAGGCACCCGGGGTCAAACCCTCGATCCGGTAGTGGCCGTCGTCGTCGGTGAAGGCCACTGTCTCGCGGTCGTTGGCAGCGTTGGTGGCGGTCACCGCAGCGCCGGGGAGCGCGGTGCCGTCGGCCGATGTCACCGTGCCGGAGATCGATGCTGTGCCTTGCGCCATCGCCATGGAGCTGATGAGCATCAATGCTCCGAAAATCAAGAATCGTCGTCCAAAGGTCGTCATCGCTGCCTCCTGCTTCTGAGTCCGCGGGTCTGCGCACCGAGTTCCACTCCGGTGCAAGGCGATCGATTGGGGTGCGATCGGGTGCTATGCGATCCGGTCCGAGATCTCAATTGTTGAATTGTCATAACTATAATACCAATAGGCTACGACGAGTCTCGATCACTGTCAAGGGCGCAGCCGACCGGGCCTTTCTGGGTGGGATGTCGCTAGCGACCGCCGGTCGTCATCTCGTCCGCGGTCTTGCGGAAGATGTACTCCTGGCCTTCCGGAGTCTTGAGATTGAGCAGCGAGATGACGCTGATGACGAAGACCAGGGTCCAGACCAGAAAGACCGCCGGCATGGCGCGATCCATGTTGCGCCGGATCTCGCCGTTGAGCTGGTCGACGTTCTCGGCGCCGGCGGAAATCGCCTGCAGGTTGCGCAAAGCGGTGCCTGAGATCGGAATCAGGTAGAGGGCGTCGATGATGATCACGGCGTAGAGGACGTGCTTCCAGTTGAGCCAGGCGGTATTGAAGATCGGCGTGTCGGTGAGGTAGCAGAGGACGATGCCGGTGGGCAGCATGAGGAGGAAGATAACCCCGACCACCTGATCGATGGTGTGCATGATCCGCGCCCGCTCCAAACGCCTCTCGGTCGGGATGGCCGGATTCTTGATGTCGAAGTGGAGCCAGAAGACGATGAAGTCGAACAGCAGCCAGGCGGCCGCCATGAAGGCATGGATGCCCTTGAACGACACCTCGACGAGATCGATACCCCACATCTGCATCAGCTCTTGCCCGTCAGCAGTTTGACCAATCTCGGTAAGCCATAGAGGGCGCAACCGAGGTAGAGGACGGCGTTGAGCGCCAGGGCGAGGTCGAACCCCTGCGCCAGCATCGTGCGCAGAGCGCCGCCGCTCATGAACAGGCCGCCGCAGACGACCGTAATCCAGAGGAGATAGACCATGAACATGACTTGCTGCCTATAATGTCATAAGATTAAGACAAATACAACGCCTGCCTGCTGCGACAGGCCACTGAGGGACGCTATGTCACGCATCGAGCCACTGGATCGTGAGAGCTTGCCACCGGAGCTCGCCGAAGCCTTTGCCGAGGGCGAA
>JBCCGX010001174.1:0-3294 GCA_039029035.1 Acidobacteriota bacterium
CGCCCTGTTGGCGCAGCTCACCCTGATCGGTTCGGCCCTGCACTTGGCGCTGCGGCGCCAGAAGCTGCGCCAACTCGGCTTCCTGCTCGTCGCCTGGCTCCTGCCGATTCTTCTGCCTTGGGCTGTCACCCACTTGGGGCGAGCGATCTTCCACTCCGGCCGGCATGATGTCTACGCTCTGGGCAGCCTGTGTGTGATCCTGGCCCTGGGGCTAGAGGGCCTGCTCTTCGGACCGGGAGGGGAATCCCTGCGTCGCCGCATGCTACGAGTGATCGCGGCGACCCTGGTCGTCGCCGCCCTCACGGCCGGAGCTGGCTTCCGTCTCGGCTGGCTGCACCTGGCCCCGGCACAAAACTCCGACCGGGCGGCGGGGGCGTGGCTGGCAAGTCGGGCAGAGCCTGGCGATCGGGTGATCGCCCTGGGGATCCGGCGCCTCGTCACCCAGCACTACACCGAGCTCGAGGGCGGCGAGCCGACCTTCGAGTCCTTCCCGATCTCCACCGACGGGCACCCCGGTTGGTCCGATGTGATGACCCTGATGAACGATCAGCCGGCGCTGCACGCCGAGGCACGCCAGCGGGTCGCGGAGCTCGAGCGCCAGATGGCAGACGACGCGACCCTGTTTCTGCTCTTGCGGCCCTACGAGCGCCGCGAGGGCGCGGTCTCGGCCACCTGGCTGGTGGACCGCCATGTGTTGGAGACACTATGGCGCGCCGGTTGGCGCAAGGCACCTGAGCAAAGCTCCCAGGTCGATCGAATCGAGGCATATCATCCCCCGGTAACGGATCACCGCCAGCGCCCACCTGAGACGCCAGAAGAGGACACCGGACGATGAACCCACAGCAGTCGCTCAAACCCACCGAAAGAGCCCGCCTCGTGCTGCTGGTCAGTGTCGGCCTCACCGCCCTGCTCTACATCGTGCCCTACGGGCAATATGTCGCCTATCCTCTGATGCTGCTCTCCACCCTGGCCCACGAGATGGGCCACGGCGTGGCGGCGATTCTGGTCGGCGGCACCTTCCACCGCTTCGAGATGTGGGCCGATGGCTCTGGCGTCGCCAACTGGAGCGGTCACGTCGGGCCCCTGCAATTGGCCTTCGTCGCCGCCGGCGGCCTGGTGGGACCGGCAGTGGCCGCGGCCCTAGGCTTTGCCGTCGGCCGCACCGTCAGAGGCGCCCGCGGTGCCCTCACCGCTGTGGCGGTCATCTTGGCGCTGGCCCTACTGCTCGTGGTGCGCAACCTTTTCGGCTTCGTTTTCGTCGCGGTAGTGCTGGCCGGCTGTGTTCTGGCCGCCCGCAAGGCCAGCGGCGAGGTCGCCCAGCTGATTCTGATCTTCCTCGCCGTTCAGCTCGCCCTCTCCGTCTTCTCGCGCGGCGACTACCTCTTCACCCCCGTGGCCGAGACCACCGGCGGCACCCTGCCTTCCGACGTCGGCCAGATGGCCAACGCGTTGCTCTTGCCCTATTGGTTCTGGGGGCTGGTCTGCGGTGCCGTCTCGGTGGGGGTTCTGATCTACGGCATCAAGGCGTATTGGCGGTGAAGCGACTCGATCCGATCGCCTACGATGAGTGAATGGCAGCCCTTGCCATTGGCGGAGTTCGCTGCTACCAGGGATTGGGAATGCGGCCCTCGGCGCCATCGAGGATCAGGAGATCGAGACGCTGGACAACTTCGAGAGTTTGTTTCGAATCGAGCCCTTCTAGCTTTCTAAGACGAATCGTTTCATATCCCCAAGTTTGACGAGGCGTCAACTCAGGCAAAGGGCTGTGCCCTATGACTCTGGACCTGGAACCATGTTCCGTTACTACAATCATGAATCTTTGGTTGACCTCCAAGGCAGGTTTCAAAAATCGGGGCTGCCACACCTCACGTTCCGCGCAATATCCGTACTCTACACGGCGAGAGCAAGCTGTGTTTTCATTCAGTTCACAGACAAAAATGCCATGTCTCGACTTCGGTCCTTGAACGAATTCAGAAAGATCGAGCATCCAGACAGCTGCTCCGGCTAAGGATTCTTCGCCTGGGGCATCCAGTTCGATGTCCAGGGAAAAAATAACGGTCCCGTGCCATGTGGGTCCACAGCCGAAAATGGCGAGGATGCTGAGCCAGGCGAAATTGCTGATGGGAAAATACTTCATTCTACAGCTGCCTAGTGAGCTGTTTCCGAGGCCGGAATTCCTTCAGGTAGAGGCTTTTTGTCTGCGTTCCAGCCACAGCCATGAGCCCATTCATGGATCACAGTATCGCCTGCTTGGCTATCGAAGTTAACAGGGTTGTTTGCGCAGATAAACGCAGTTCTGATGGTAGGGAGAATGCCGTTCCTTCTACTCCAGTGGAGAACGTCGCCCCGTGACCATCTTGTAAACCCTTGTGAAGCTCCATCGCAGTCGGCTGTTCGCCCTGAGGTCCCCTCGCATCGCACTTCGCCCTCACGGCAGCTTTGCTCAATGCATTGTCGCAATGCTACATTCTTGATTCCGCCGAGGCGTGACTGGCACCATGCGGAAACCTCTCTCGTTATGATGCTTGTCAGATTCTGCCTCGATTGCGCAAAACGGGGGCCAAGGGTCGGGTGGGTACACCCGTCGCAGCTCTTGTCGACCTTGAACAACCCCAAGGGGTCGAAAAAGAGAATGGGATTGCCGGAGACGTAGGCGAATATTGATGTTTCGCTTGTTGAAACGGTCGCTGCCGGGTCTACTCTCGTGTACCTGCCTGTTCCAGTGCCGTACCATCTGTGCAGATTGTTGATCACCTCCGCCCCCACGCCCGACTCCGCCCACGCAGCATCGTCCCACTGCCCTGGGAAGCGCAAGAACACTCCTGCTTCGGAGGCCCCTGCATAGTCGTCTCCGAACGGCTCGAAGCCGCCTTCCCACACGACTCCACCGGCCTCGTTGGTCGCCAGAATCGGTGTGTCGAGGTGGTCGGTGCTGAGGTAGGTCAGGGTGTTACTGGCGGTAGCGAATTGGGCGATGGGGCGGCCGGCGAAATAGAGCAGGTGGACTGCGCGGGCAGGTTGGCGGACGCTGTGGAGTAGGCCGGCAGAGTCGTAGGTCGGCTCGACCAAGGTGAAGCTTTCGGTCGCTGGGCAAGTGCTCTGGCCGCTGCCCCAGCCGCTGGTGTCGCCGGTCTCGAAGCCGTCACAGAAAATGCCGCCCGTGGTATCAGGTGCGACACCAGCGGCGCGGCTTAGGAAGCTGCGGCCATCGTAGAGAAAGTCGGCTGAGGCCTCGGCGGCGGTGCGCTCCTGGTGCGAGAGGCGGCCGTCGTCGTCGTAGGTGCGGTCGACGAC
>JBCCGX010001175.1:0-3288 GCA_039029035.1 Acidobacteriota bacterium
CCCGTCGAAGACGAGCAGCTCGCCTATCTGATCTACACCTCGGGCTCGACCGGCCATCCGAAAGGGGTCGGGGTGCGCCACTCGAGCGCCGTCAACTTCGTGCGCTCGATGGCCCATCGCCCGGGTGTGGCGGCAGGAGACACCTTGTTGGCGGTCACCACCCTATCCTTCGACATCGCCGTCGCCGAGCTCTTCTTGCCGCTGGTGGTCGGTGCCCGGATCGTACTCGCCGAGCGCCGGACGGTCGCCGACGCCGACGCCTTGGCAGTACTCATCACGGCTTCCGCCGCGACGGTCATGCAAGCCACGCCGGCGACCTGGCGCCTGCTACTCGACGCCGGCTGGCAACCGCCGCCGGGTCTCCGCATCTGGTGCGGTGGTGAGGCGCTGCCACGCGAGCTGGCCGAAGGGCTCATGGCGCGGGGCCATCAGCTGTGGAATCTCTACGGTCCGACCGAGACCACAGTCTGGTCGGCGATCGACCGGCTGACACCGGGTACCGAGGTGACGATCGGACGACCGATCGCCGCCACCTCCATCACCCTCCTCGACGCCGCGCTGCGACCGGTGCCAACGGGCGTGGCCGGCGAAGCCACCATCGGCGGTGCCGGGGTGGCGCGTGGCTACGTCCGCCGGCCGGCCACGAGCGCCGAGCGATTCGTCCCCGATCCGTTCAGCGACGTGCCTGGCACCCGCCTCTACCGCACCGGCGACCGGGTGCTGCGCCTGGCCGATGGGCGCTTGCGTTATGCCGGACGGATGGACCATCAGCTCAAGATCCGCGGCTTCCGTATCGAACCCGGCGAAATCGAAGTGGCGCTGACCCACCACCCCGCTGTACGCCAGGCGGTGGTGACCGCATCCACCCTTGACCGTGATCGTCGCTTGGTTGCCTATCTGGTGCCCGCCCAAGACCGGGCGCCCACCGACGACGCCCTGCGTACCTTCTTGCGTCAGCGGCTGCCCGACTACATGCTGCCGGCTCGATTCGTCGAGCTCGACACCCTGCCACTGACCCCGAACGGCAAGATCGATCGCCGAGCCTTACCGGCTCCGACGCCTGACCGGCCACAGTTGACCAAGGCCTTCGTGCCCCCGCGGAGCGATGAAGAGCGGGCTGTGGCGGAAGCTTGGAGCCAGGCCCTGGGCATCGACCCGATCGGCGCCGAGGACGACTTCTTCGTCCTCGGTGGCCACTCCCTGCAGGTCCCCCGGATCCTGGCGCAGCTGGAGCGCACCTTCGCGGTGCAATTGACCCTCGCGTCACTCTTCCAGAACCCCACCGTCGCCGGCCTCAGCCGCCGGATCGTCGCGGCGCGGTCGATCGCACGGTCGATGGCACAGCCGATCGCCCCCGCGAGCATCGCCCCAGCCGCGGAACGTGAGGAATTCGAGTTGTGAGCATCGCCGAGCTGGTTTCCCGTCTCGCACGCCTCGATGTCGAGATGCACCAGCGCGATGGCCGCCTGAAAATCGACGCCCCCAAAGGGGTCTTGACCCAACAGCTCCGCAGCGAGCTGGTTGATCGCAAGCAGGAGATCCTCGAGTTCCTCGCTCACAACCGCACCAGCGGCCGGCCGCCGCCGGCACTACGCCTCGAGCGTGCCCCGCGCTCCCCCGGTGAAGCGCTGCCGCTGTCGTTTGCCCAAGAGCGTCTTTGGTTCCTCGATCACCTGGCCGCAGGCCGTGCGGCCTACAACGTGCCGATGATCTGGAGCCTTCGAGGCCCCCTCGACATCCGGCTCCTGGCAGCCAGCCTGTGTCTGATCGTCCGCCGTCACGAGATTCTTCGCGCTCGCTTCGAAATGGGTGCCGGGCGCCCGGTCCAGAGGATCGCAGCCGCCGTCACCGTACCCTTACCGAGGGTCGACCTACGTCAGCTGTCCGCTGGGAGGCGGTGGGCCGAGGCCCGCAGGCTGGCCAAGGCCGAGGCGATGCGCGGCTTCGATCTGACCCACGGTCAGCCCCTACGGTCCCTGCTGCTAGAGCTCGGCGACGGTTCGGTTCAACTCCTCGTGACCTTCCACCACCTGGTGGTCGACGGCAGCTCGCTGGGTATCTTTCAACGCGAGCTGCAAGCCTTCTATCGCGCCCTGGCCGCCGGTTGGCGAGGCGCTGGTCACGCCGAGCCACTGCCCGAGCCACTGCCCGAGCCGGCTCTGCAATACGCCGACTACACGCGCTGGCAGCGCCGCCAGATCGACGACACCGGGGTCGACGAGCAACTGGCCTTCTGGCGCCATCAGCTGGCTGGGGTTGCGACCCTCGAGCTGCCTCGCGACGGCCCCCGCCCGGCGCTACCGACGTTTGGTGGACATCGACTGCGCTTCGAGCTGGCGCCGGCCCTGAGCGAGGCACTGCAGAGCCTGAGCCGGCGACACGGCGCAACGGTCTTCATGGCCCTCCTGGCTTCGTTTGCGACCTTACTCCACCGCCTGACCGGGGCAACGGACGTGGCGGTGGGCACCCCGGTCGCCGGGCGCACCCGTGACGAGCTCGCGAGCCTGATCGGCACGTTTGCCAACACCCTAGTCCTGCGTAGCGATCTGACTGGCGACCCTTCGTTCGTCGATCTTCTCGGACGCGCGCGCCGCACCGCCCTGGCAGCGTTCGCCCACCAGGACCTGCCGTTCGAGAAGCTGGTCGAAGCGCTCCGGCCGGAGCGCGACCCGAGCCACAGTCCGCTGTTTCAAGCCATGCTCATGATCGAGCGCGCCGCACCGTCGCTGGCGCTGGGGGATGGCCTCGAGATCGGCCCCAGCGAGCTGTGGGAGCACAAGGGCACGGCGGACTTTGACCTCACCCTGACCGTGCGCGAAGGCACGCCGACGCTGCGCTGCGGCCTGGAGTACAGCACCGATCTTTTCGCCGCGACGACCGCTCGGCGATGGGTCGGACACTGGCGGACTCTGGTCGCAGCGATCGTCGCCGAGCCCGCACGCCCCCTCTCGGCCCTTCCTCTACTGCCTGCGGCCGAGCGCCAACAGCTCCTCGTCGAGTGGAATGCCACTCAGGTACCGTGGCCGGCAGCCAAATCGTTCCCGGAGCTCTTCGCCAGGCGCGTCGCGTGCTGCGGTGACGCTTGCGCCCTGGAGTCTGGTGACGAGCGGCTGAGCTACCGCGAGCTCGGCCGGCGCGCCAGTCAGGTGGCCCACCGACTGCTGGAGCTCGGCGTCGGCCCCGAATCGCGGGTCGGTCTGGCGCTGGGGCGCTCGGCCGAGTGCCTGATCGCTGTTCTGGGGATCCTCGAAGCGGGCGCTGCGTACGTCCCTCTCGACCCGTCCTATC
>JBCCGX010001176.1:0-3285 GCA_039029035.1 Acidobacteriota bacterium
CGCCTGGCGACGCGCCACGTCCCCCAGAGACTGCATCAGCTCGTCATCGGTCATGGCTCACCCTTCCTCCCTGGTCCCGGCGTCCGGCGCCATGGACTCGATATCTCGCCGCATCCGCACCGCCAGTCGACGGAGACGACTGCGCCAGGCGTAGATGGCATCGGCGCTCATCTGCGCGTCGCGACCGATCTCCCCCACCGAGCGTTGCTCGACGAAAAGCCAGTGGAAGAGCTTCCAGCCCAGAGGACTGAGCTCCGACTTCAGGCGCCACAGGATCTCTCGCAGAAGATCGCGCGATTCGAGGCGCCGTCCGGCAGTATCGATCGCGACGCGGTCGAGCTCTTCAGGCAGAGTCGGCTCTTCGTGGCGCGGGTTCTTCTTGCCGCTGCGCAAGATGGAGACCGCCCTACGCTTCGCCACCATGCCGACAAAGCTGCGTAGCGACATGCCCCGAGCCGGGTTCCAGCTGCGCAGCACGCGGGCCTGATCAGCGAACAGGGCGACAAAGACCTCTTGCACCAGATCTTCCACCTCCTGCCTCAGGCGTGAGCCAGAGGCGGCCGAGCTACTCAGCACCAGTCCCGCGACCCGGGCGTGGATGACCGGTGTCAGCCGATCGATCAACTGCGCCAGGGCCTTGGGCTCGCCAGCCAGAGCACGCTCGACATCGGCCACTGCCAAATCTGTGCTCACGGGATCGGTCTTGTCCGCTGGATGCTCATGGTCAGGTGCGACGACGGGCAGCGGCCGATCGGCACGGCGCTGGCGTCCAAGCGGCCGCGAGCTCTGCTGCGCCGCATCGGCGATCCCCAGACCGTTGCGACAGAGCGCGGCACCAGGCGCAAAGTATATGGGATGGATCGACGAAGGATCGAGATCGCCGACCTGCTGAGGCTTGAGTCTCATTGCATCTCCGAGACCAGATCGTTGCAACTTCGGTATATGGCGTCGTTGGCGGACAGCCCGCGACTCGACTCGATTCCCTTCTTCCATTGTTCTTCGCCTTCCCCCCGTTTTTTCTGACATGCCGCTCGACAAAATTTTTCGCCCCGTTCTCAAATTTGAGAATGCGCCTGTTCAGATTTGATAACCCCCTCGAAAGAGCTACCGCGAGATCTCTCCATAGTCTGCTTTGCACTCGATAGAGGTAGCTCATTGGACGTTTCGAGATTCGGGCCGGAGCCCGGCTCTGGCTCAATTTTTGCAGTAAACTCTTGCCATCAACTTTGTCTCGGGCGATCCCACCTGGAACGCTGGATTCGCTGGCAAACGAAGATCTCGGTGCTCTTCACGCGGGCCTGGGATCGTTGTGTCGTGTTGTCGGCAACTCTCTCTAACCCCTTTGGAGGAACGTATGGAGCTTCGAACCGCACTGCAGAAAAACCGATGGTGCCGCACCGTCGGGCTGATTTCCATCCTGTGCTTGCTGTTGGCCAGCACCGCCTGGGGCGTCGGCCCGGCCAACAAGGGCCAACACGAAGAGCGCAACTTCGACGCCCGCATCAATCACAACGTGGCGATGAAAGCCGCTCCCAGCATCGATCAGAAGCTAGCGGTCGAAAGCCTCCGCGCCGAGGTTCCCGGACTCGCCGTAACCTTCGACGAGACCCTCGGTATCACCCGCTCCCTCTACAACCCGACGGGCTACCTCACCGGTCCGGCGCTCGAGAAAGCCTCCCCGGCAGAGATCGCGCTCGACTACGTCAAGGCCAACCTGCCAGCTCTTGGCCTGAAGGCGTCCGACCTCTCCTACGAGATCACCGATCTGGTGCCCTCCAACGTATCCGGCGCCACCCGTCTCTACCTGCGCCAGATGCACTTCGGCATTCCGGTCTACAACGCCCAGTTGCAGATCAACGTCAATCGCGACGGCCGCATCATCAGCGTCAACAACGCTTTCGTGTCCAACCTGGGGATCGCGCTCAAGGCCGACGGCCCGCAGATCTCAGCCGCCGAGGCGGTCGCTTCTGCCGCCGAGCATTTGAGCGTCGGGCTGCTGGCGATGCCGAAGGCAGCGAGCATCGAAGAGGGCGTCCAGAAGACCACCTTGATGGAGGTCAAAGAGCTCTCCACCGAGCCGATCGAGGCCCAGCTCATGTGGCTGCCGATCCGCGGCGGTGACGTTCGGTTGGTGTGGAACTTCATGGTCTACACCCACGACAGCCAGCACTGGTACGACATGAACGTCGATGCCCAGTCAGGCCAAGTTTGGACCCGCTTCGACCACGTCGCCTCGGATTCCTTCCGGGTCTACCCCGAGCCGGTCGAGAGCCCCCTGCACACGACGCCCTTGCCGCCGGCCGACGCCCGCGTGCTGGTGGTCGATCCCGAGGATCCCGTTGCTTCACCCAACGATTGGTTCTCCGGCAGCGGCATCATGGACGGCAACAACGTCCACGCCTGCGCCGACGTCGACGCCAACAATGTTTGCGACAGCCCGCAGCCCACTTGCTCGGGCGGCGTGTGCGACTTCCCGATCGACCTGACCGCCGCGCCGGGGGCCTCCCAGGGCGCCGCGATCGCCAACCTGTTCTACTGGAACAACTTCATCCACGATGTGACCTACCAGTACGGCTTCGACGAGGTCTCCGGTAACTTCCAGGAAGACAACTTCGGACGCGGTGGTGCCGGCTCCGACTCGGTCAACGCCGATGCCCAGGACACCTCCTTCCCGAGCCCCTGCAACGCCAACTTCGGCACCCCGGCCGACGGTGGCAACCCGCGCATGCAGATGTTCCTGTGCGACAACACCACGCCGGATCGTGATGGCGACTACGACAACGGCGTCATCATCCACGAGTACGGCCACGGTATCTCCAACCGCCTGGTCGGCGGCCCGTCGAACGTCAGCTGCTTGAACAACACGCAGCAGGCTGGTGAGGGCTGGAGCGATCTCTACGGCCTGATGTACACCGCCGAGACCGGCGACGCCGGCACCGACGTACGCGGTATCGGCGCCTACCTCTTTGGCACGGCGCTCGACGTCGGCATCCGCGACCTGCCTTACACCACCAACCCGGCGATCAACAACTGGACCTACGAGTCGATCCAGGGCTCCGCGGTGCCGCACGGTGTTGGCTCGCGTTTCGCCCAGGTTGGCTGGGAAATGTTCTGGGCCATGACCGACAAGTGGGGCTTCGAAGAAGACATCATCAACTTCGATATCAACGACCCCAACGAGGCCGGTAACAAGCGGGCCATCTTCTACGTCACCGAAGGTCTGAGGAACACCGCTTGCTCGCCGACCTTCGTCGACGCCCGCGACGGCATCATTCAGGCCGCCAC
>JBCCGX010001177.1:0-3283 GCA_039029035.1 Acidobacteriota bacterium
CGGCTCATGTTAGCATCCGACCTCATCAACGAAGAGGAGCCGGGTCTATGGAATTCGCGATCTGGGAGCAGGTGCTCCTGACGATTCTGGTGCTCACCACGACGACGGTCTTTGCTCGCGCCGTGCAGCCGAAGATCGAGATGATTCGTGCCGGTCATTCCGACCGGATCCGCACCGACCAGTTGGGGCAGCGCCTGTGGACGACCTTCAAGGAAGTCCTTCTCCAGACCCGCGTTATCGGTGGCCGGCCAGTGGCTGGGGCCTTGCACGCGGCGGTGTTCGGCGGCTTCGTCTTCTTCGGGCTAGAGACGCTGGAGCACTTCCTGAAGCCCTTCGGCGTGCACTTCATTCCGCCGTTCTACAAGAGCTTCATCGGGGTGTGGGCGGTGCTGGTGTCGATCGGCATCATTGGCCTCGCTTACCGGCGCTTCGTGATGGTCAACATCTCGCCCGATCCCAAGTCGTACAGCTCGGGCCTGGTGGCGCTGCTGATCCTGGTGCTGATGTTGACGTATCTCTACGCACAGACCGAACCGCCGGCCATGGCGGCGAAGGCGAATTGGTGGATCCATGCCCTGGTGATCCTCATCTTCCCCCACCTCATCCTGGGGTCGAAGCACTTCCATATCGTCATGGCGCCGATCAACATCTTCTTCCGCACCGAGCGCCTTGCGGATCTCAAGCCGCTCAACCTCGATCTCGAGGAACTCGAGGCGATGGAGGAAGAGCCGACCTTCGGTCTCGAGACGCTGGACAATCTGAGCTGGAAGCAGCGGATGGATTTCCTCAGCTGCGTCGAGTGCAAGCGCTGCACCGACAACTGCCCGGCCAACCTCTCGGGCCAGGAGCTCGACCCACGTGGCTTCATTCTCGCTGGCCGCACGTCGATCGCCGACCTCGGCGGCGAGGAGCCAGCGATCGGCAACATCCTGAGTGAGCAGGCCCTCGGCCAGTGCACCACTTGTGGTGCCTGCGAGGAGAATTGCCCGGTGGGGATCGAGCACTTGCAGGTTCTGATGGGTGCTAAGCAGGCCCAGGCCCTGGCTCTGGGAACCGGCATGGTGGCGGATGACTTCCTGCAGACGATCGAGCGCCGCGGCAACCCTTTCGAGCAGCCGACGAGCGTGCGCACCAAGCTGATCGAAGAGCTCGAGATCCCCTACTACGAGCCAGGCAAGACTGAGCACCTCCTGTGGCTCGGTTGCGTGTGGAGCTACAACCCTGACGCCAAGAGCTCCCTGGCCTCGATGGTCAAGATCCTCAAAGCCGCCGGCACCAGCTTCGGTGTGCTGCGCGAAGAGTCCTGCTCCGGCCACCACTCCCGCCGCCAAGGCGAAGAGATGCAGTTCCAGACCCTCGCTGGCGAGAACATCGAGCGCCTCAAGTCGGCCAAGGTGAAGAAGATGATTTCGCCCTGCCCGCATTGCCTACACACCATCGGCCGCGAGTACCCGACCCTCGACGACGAGCTGGAGCTCGAGGTGAGCCATCACTCCGAGGTCATCCAGGACCTGGTGGCGAGTAATGCCATCAAGCTCGACTCGAGCCACAACGCCCAGACCAACGCGACGTACCACGACCCGTGTTATCTGGGGCGCTACGAGAAGGTCTTCGACGCGCCGCGTGACGTCGTGCGCAAAACCGGCCTGAAGGTGCTCGAGATGGATCGCCATCGCGAGCGCGCGGTGTGCTGCGGTGGTGGCGGGGCCGGCTTCACCCGCCAGACCGAGGAAGAAGGCACCCGGGTGGATCAGTTGCGCAAGGGCCACGTGCGGGAGACCGGCGCCAAGCTCCTGGTCACCGGTTGCCCGGAATGCAAGATGATGCTCGACGCCGCGGTCGACGAAACCAAGGATCTGGCGGAAGTCGTGGCCGACGCTTTGGTTTGAAGGCGGTTCTCCGCGAGGAGCCATGAAGCAGCCGCCATCCAGGGAAGTCACCGAGCTCCTCCTGGATTGGTGTGACGGCAGCCCGGAAGCGCTCTCGCGGCTAATGCCCCTGGTCTACGACGAGCTGCATCAGCAGGCCGAGCGCTTCATGCGGCGCGAGCGGCAGGACCATACCCTGCAGCCCACCGCTCTGGTGCACGAGACCTTTCTGCACCTGGTCGATCAGAGTCGCATCCAATGGCAGAACCGGGCCCAGTTTTTCGGCGTGGCGGCGCAATTGATGCGCCGCATCGTGCTCAAGTACGCCCGCCGGCAACACGCGGACAAGCGCGGCGGCAAGGCGATCCGTGTACCCCTCGACGAGGGCTTGGTGGCGGCGGAGAAGAGCACTGCCGACCTGATCGCCCTGGACGAAGTGCTCGATCGACTGGCCGAGCTCGATCCCCGCCAGGGGCAGATCATGGAGCTGCGCTACTTCGGCGGCCTCACGGTGGAAGAGGTCGCGGTCTGCCTGGAGCTCTCGACCGCCACAGTCAAGCGCGAAACCCGCATCGCACGCGCCTGGCTCTTGCGTGAGATCAACCGTGAGGGTGCGCAGGTGGGGGCGGGATGCTGACCCCGTCGGGGTGCGGTCGCCCGCAGCACCCATGAGCCCGGAACGTTGGGCGCGCGTCAAGGAGCTGTTCGACCAAGCTTTGGAGCGTGACCCGAAGGAGCGGGCAGCTTTTCTGGAGCAGGCTTGCGGCGACGATGCGGAGATTCGCCGCGAGGTCGAATCGCTGCTCGCTTCCGACGCCGAAGGCGCCACCCTCCTCGACCGACCGGTGGCCGAAGTCCTCGGCGAGCTCATCCCACGCCCGGCAACCGGACGGCTCTTCGGCGCCTACCGCACGGTGCGCGAGATCGGCCGCGGCGGCATGGCGGTGGTCTACGCCGGGGTGCGCGACGACGACCAATACAGCAAGCAGGTGGCGATCAAGCTGATCAAGCGCGGCATGGATACCGACGCCATCGTCGCCCGGTTTCTCAAGGAGCGCCAGATCCTGGCCAACCTGGAGCACCCCAACATCGCTCGCCTGCTCGATGGCGGGATGAGTGACGACGGCCTGCCCTACTTGGTTATGGAGTTTGTCGATGGCGTGCGGATCGACGACTTCTGCGAGCAACGAGGGCTGCCGCTCGAGGCGCGCCTCGATCTCTTCCGCACGGTTTGCTCGGCGGTGCTCTACGCCCACCAGAACCTGGTGGTGCATCGCGATCTCAAGCCGTCGAACATACTCGTCACCGGCGACGGGGTGCCCAAGCTGCTTGATTTCGGCATCGCCAAGCTACTCGACCACGAGCGCCAGCAGCAGGCTGCGGGCACGGTCGACGAGCTCCGGCCGATGACCCCC
>JBCCGX010001178.1:0-3282 GCA_039029035.1 Acidobacteriota bacterium
CCTGGAAGCCGCCTCCGAAGCCGAAACGCCGCCGACACCGGGCGAGAAGCTTCTGCAAGTTTTGCAGGAGCACCAGATGTCGCAGACCGAGCTCTGCCAGCGCACCGGCCGCCCGAAGAAGACGATCAACGAGATCATCAAGGGCAAGGCCCAGGTCACTGCCGAGACCGCCATCCAGTTCCAGCTGGTGCTGGGAGTGAAGGCGGAGGTCTGGACCGAGCTCGAAGCCAAGGTACAGGAGCGGCGCGCCTTCGAAAAGATGTCGGAGAGCTGTGCCGCGGCCGCAAGCTGGCTCGAGCAGTTGCCCCACCCGGCGATGGAGACGGCGAAGTGGATCCCGCCGGTGCCCGACACCGGTGATCCTGGGAAGACCGCCGCCCTACGGGTCGTGCAGCTCCTCGAGTGGTTCGGCGTCGCCAGCCCCGAGGCCTGGCACGAGGTCTACATCGAGCGCCAGGCCGGCTTCCGCCGCGATCCCCCTTTTGCAGCCGATCCCGGCGTCCTCGCCGCTTGGATGCGCACCGGCGAGCTCCAGGCCGGGACCATGCGCACCGCACCTTACGACCGCAAAACCTTTCAAGCCGCGTTGCAGAAGATCCGTGCCCTCACCGTGCAGCCGATCGCCATCGCCCAGGACCGCATGATCGAGCTCGCCGCCGCTGCCGGCGTCGCCGTCACCTGGGCGCGCGAGCTCGGCGACTTCCGTGTCGCTGGCCTCACCCGCTGGCTGTCGCCGCGCAAGGCCCTCATTCACCTGAGCCTCGCCGGCACCACCGATGATCAAGTGTGGCTGACCTTCTTCCACCAGGCCGGCCACCTCCTTTTGCACGGCAAGAAGCAGGTCTACCTGGAAGGCGCCTCCCGCGGCGCCGCCGGCCCCTCCCGAGACGATGAAGAAGCCGCCGCCGATGAGTTCGCCACCCAACTCCTCGCCCCCGCTGCAAAGCTCCGCAACCTCTACGCCTTCTGCCAGACCCACACCCTCAACGAGATGATCTTGCGCTCCTACGCCGCCGAGCTCGGTATCGCCCCGGGCATCGTTGTCGCGCGGTTGCAACAGCTCGGCTGGCTAGCGGCGTCGGACTTGAACCATCTCAAGCAGCGCCTGGAGTGGGCGCCGCCGGGAACGGAGGCGGATCCGCAGGTGTATTGAGGGCCCATCTTCGAGCCTGCTGCTAGCCGTTTGGAGGCACTCGGGAGCTGCTACAGCAGCTTGCTTCTGAAGAGGAACGAGTCTCGACTCTGGGATCGGCCATAAGTCGAGCTCTTTCAGGAGTTCTGAAAGACAAGGCATTGCGCCTATGCAACAAGTCCTGCTAGCCTGTACCCGTTGGGTTCGACCAACGGTCCACACTGCTCCCCTCCCCTCCCGAAGCGACATTCCACTTCGTCCCTTCCTGAGCGCAGCCGAGTATCTACGTTCCCTTGGAAGTCACCCTGCAGGCACTGGCCGCAGTGGCTAGTTATCTTTGTATCTTTGGTTTGCCCTCAGGGCAGGCGAGGAGAAGTAGGAAATGTCGAAGAGAATCTATGTTGGTAACCTGCCGTTCAGCGCTTCGGACGATGAGATTCGTTCGCTATTCAGCGAGCACGGCGAGGTCGAGGCCGTCAATCTGATCACTGATCGGGAAACCGGGCGGCCGAGGGGCTTCGGCTTCGTGGAGATGTCGACCGGCGCCGACGAGGCGATCAAAGCGCTCCATCAGACGGACATGGACGGTAGGTCGCTCAACGTGAACGAAGCGCGACCGCGTCAGGAACGATCGAATCGCGGCCACGGCCGCCAGGGCTGGTAGGCGGTCCGAGGACCGAGGGTCGGCTTGATCGCCGGCGCCGAGGTCTGGCAGCCAGGCGCCCGTTCGGACGCCTATGGCTTTGAAGCACCGTGGAGAGTGGTGATCCGCCGCGCTCCACGGTGTTTTTGCTTTGCACAAATGCGCGAATAGTCACGGTAGGCTTGCAGATTGGCTGCACCTGGCACCAAGAGTCCAGGGCGTCTGGCACCAAGAGTCAGGCGCGCGTTCAAGGGCTGATCAAGGCTACGTCGACTCGCTGGGGCAGAGTCCGATCGCCAAGGGTTTGGCGCCGGCGGCGTCACCGCTGACGAGCGAAATGGGTAACAACGTCCGGTCGTCGGTGACTGTCTCCTACAAGCAGCTCGAGAGCTGGCTATCCCGGCGACCACATTGGCGCCGGCAACACCTGCGCTCGGTTCTTAGTACCGAGTCGAACCGACTAGGAGACCTCTGTCATGAGTTATCGATGGACCGTCCGTACCCTGCTCGTCTTCGCCCTAGCCATGCTTGGCACCGGTGCCGCCAGTGCCAGTCCCAACCTTTTCGTCGTCCCCAACGTCACGACCATCGACATCGGCACCACGACTGTCGGCACGCCGATCACCCGATCGATCTACCTCTACAACGCCGGCACGTCCGATCTGTACGTCTACGATGTCACGACCACCGGCGACTTCACCCCGGTCAACCCCCCGAATCGGTTCCATCCGATCCCGCCCGGGTTCGGCGTCTACATGCAAGTCCGCTTGGACGCGACCTCAGTGGGCGCCAAGACGGGCTTTATCGACTACGTGACCAATGATCTCTACAACGTTGGGCAAGGGCTCAAGGGTTTGGTCGAAAACGGCACACCGCCTCTGCAGACCATCATGGTGCAGGCCAATGCCGATTCCATGGTCCGGCAGGGAAGTCCGAGCACGAACTTCGGTTCCTCGCACACCCTGGGAATCCGCCGGCCGAGCAGCGGTCTCGGCCGCTATTCGTTCCTGCGCTTCACCGTGCCGGCGTTCAGCGGCACCGTGCAATCCGCGGTGCTGAGGATTCGAACCAAGAGCACCACCATCAACCAGGCGCAGGTCTATGACGTCAACATGGGTTGGAGCGAGAGCACCATTACCTGGAACAACTGGCTGAGCGGCGGCACGACCTTCAGCTTCCTACGCGACACAGGGACCCTCGCCGCCAATCAGTGGCACGAGATCGACGTCACCGAAGCCATTCCTGCTGGCGGCGGCACGGTGACCATTGGGCTCGCCACGATGCTCGATCTCACCCTGCTGCAGTTCCACAGCCGCGAGTCGTCTTTCAAGCCGAGTCTCGAGATCGTTATGCAGTAAGACCGTCAGGCGCGCGGTCTTGGCCTAAGCCCGGCGTCTCGGGTGCTATTTACTCCTGGCTCCCGAGAACGCCGTCGCCACCCCCAAAGCAATGAAGGTGCCGCCGGCGAAGACGCGCTGGGCCTTGAGGAAGCGCTTGCTGCCGGTGA
>JBCCGX010001179.1:0-3280 GCA_039029035.1 Acidobacteriota bacterium
CAGCGCTTACCTGGCGCACGTCATCGGCGAGCGGAGGATCACCACCCTGCACTTCGTGCCGTCGATGCTGCAGGTCTTTCTGGCAGAGCTGCGGGCCGCATCAGACCGGTTTACCACCCGGCGCCACTTGCGACGGGTGATCTGCAGCGGGGAAGCCCTGCCGCCGGAGCTCGTGGAGCGTTTCTTCGAGCGGCTGGGCGGATCGCTGTACAACCTTTACGGACCCACGGAGGCGGCGGTCGACGTCACCCACTGGACCTGCTCGCCTGGCGGCGACCGATCGACGGTGCCGATCGGTCGGCCGATCTCGAACCTGCGGATCCACTTGCTCGACCGCCATCTCCGGCCGGTGCCGCTGGGGGTGGCGGGGGAGCTTCACATCGGCGGTGCAGGCCTCGGCCGGGGTTACTGGCGCCGCGCCGCGCTGACGGCGGAGAATTTCATCCCGGATCCGTACCCCGGGCGCCGGGTAACGGGGGCCCGACTCTACAAGACCGGGGATTTGGCCCGTCATCAGCGCGACGGAACGATCGGGTTCCTGGGCCGGATCGACCATCAGGTGAAGATCCGGGGCTTCCGCATCGAGCTGGGAGAGATCGAGGCCGCCCTGGAGAGCCATGGATCGGTGCGCCAGGCGGTGGTGGTGGCACGGGACCAGCACTCGCTGGTGGCGTACTTCACCGCCGCGAGCGCGGACGGACAGGGACAGCCGGAAACGCCGGTTCTGCGCTCCCACCTCGCCGGCAAGCTGCCGGAGTACATGGTGCCGGCGGCTTTTGTGGTACTCGGGGAGCTGCCGCTCTTGCCCAACGGCAAGGTGAATCGGGCCGCTCTACCGGCACCCGAGTGGGGTAAGGGAGGCGAGGAGCTTGTGGCGCCGCGTACCCCACTGGAGGAGATCGTCGCCGGGATCTGGTGCGAGGTGCTCCAACTCGATCAGGTGGGAGCAATCGACAGCTTCTTCGAGCTCGGCGGCCATTCGTTGGTCGCCACCCAGGTCACCTCGCGGCTGCGTGAGGCCCTCGGGGTCGATCTGCCGCTGCGGCGATTTTTTGAGCTGCCGACGGTCGCGGCCCAGTCGGCGGCGGTAGAAGCGGCGCGGGACGCCGGACGGGAACTGGCGTCGCGGCCCCTTGAACCGACCGACCGTGACGGCGACCTGCCACTTTCTTTCGCCCAGGAGCGCCTCTGGTTTCTGGTGCAGCTGGCGCCGGCTCTCAGCACAGCCTACAACGTGCCGGCGGCGGTGCGCTTGCGGGGACCGCTCGATCTCACTGGGCTGCGGGCGAGCCTGTCGGCGGTGGTCGGCCGCCACGAATCACTACGCACACTCTTCCGCCGGGCCGAGGGCCGACCGGTGCAGGTGATCCTGTCGCCGCGGGCCTTCGCGGAGCTCGCGCCGGCGCTGCCGTTGGTGGACCTGAGCGCGTTGCCCGAGGAGGAACGCGAGCCGAGAGCCCAGCGGCTGGCGGCGGCGGAGGCGCGGCGGCCCTTCGACCTCGCGGCGGGTCCGTTGCTGCGTACCACCGTGTTGGAGATGGCGCCCGACGAACGCGTCTTGCTGCTCACCCTGCACCACATCATCTCGGACGGCTGGTCGATGGGTGTGCTGGTGCGGGAGCTGGTGACATTTTACCGCGCGTTTGCGCCCGGCGAGCCATCGTCCGAGGTGCCCTTGAGCGAGCTCCCCGTGCAGTACGCCGACTTCGCCCGCTGGCAGCGGCGGTGGCTGCGCGGGGCGGTGCTCGAGCGCCAGCTGGCCTTCTGGCGCCAGCAGCTGGCGGGGGTTCCCGTACTCGAGCTGCCCACTGACCGCCCGCGGCCGGCGGTGCCGAGCCTGCACGGCGCGACCGTGCCGGTTGTGTTGCCGGCAGCCTTGTCGCAGACCATGCACCAGCTGGCCCGGCGCCAAGGATCGACGCCTTTTATGGTACTGCTGGCAGCCTTCGCCGCCCTCCTTTCCCGCACCACGGGCCAGCGCGACATCGCGTTGGGCTCGCCGATCGCCAACCGCAACCGGCTGGAGATCGAGGGCCTGATCGGCTTCTTCGTCAACACCCTGGTGCTGCGCCTCGATCTGGCGACGGATCCGAGTTTCCGCCAGCTGCTTTCTCACGCCCGGCAAGTGACCCTCGGGGCCTACGACTACCAGGACCTGCCGTTCGAGAAGTTGGTGGAGGAGCTTCGGCCTGAGCGCGACCTGTCGACCACGCCGCTCTTCCAGGTGCTGCTCGCGCTGCAGAACCTGCCGGGGGAAGCCTTGGAGCTGCCGGAGCTGAGCCTCGAGTCGGCCCCGGTGACCGCCGGCAGCGCGAAGTTCGATCTGACGTTGCTCCTGACCGAGACCGAGCATGGCCTCCGCGGGGTCGTGGAGTACCGCCGGGAACTCTTCGACAGTACCACCCTGCGGCGGCTCGCGCGACACCTCGGCAACCTCCTCGCCGCCGCTGTGGCGGATCCGGAGAGGCGGATCGCCGATCTGCCGCTGCTGGACCGGGCCGCGCACACCCAACTCCTCGCCGAGTGGAACGCGACTTCCGCGCGGATTCCGCAGGCCTGCGCTCACCAGCTCTTCGAGGCTCAGGTGGAGCGCACCCCCGAAGCGGTGGCGGTGGTCTGCGGCGAGCGACGGTTCACCTACCGCGGACTCAACCAGCGAGCGAACCGGCTGGCCCATGGGCTGCGCCGGCAAGGGGTCGCGCCCGAAGTGGTGGTCGGTGTGTTGTTGGAGCGTTCGCCCGAGCTGGTGACGGCGGTCCTCGCCGTTGTCAAGGCGGGGGGCGCCTATCTGCCCCTCGATCCGGTCCAGCCGCCGGAGCGCCTGGCCTTCATGATCGACGACGCCGAGGTACCGGTCCTCCTCACCCGGCGGCGGTTGGTGGATGAGCTGCCGCGGGATAGCTCTCCGGCGGTGATCTATCTCGACGACAAGACCTTTGCCGCCGGCGACGAGGAGACTTCCTCGTGGCCCCCCCTCCGGGGGAACCCGGCTGGCGATGTGTCCGGCGCCAACCTAGCCTACGTGATCTACACCTCGGGCTCCACTGGCCAGCCCAAGGGCACTGAGCTGCGACACGCCGGACTGGTCAACCTGGTCACTTGGCACCAGGAGATCTACCGGGTCGTGCCCTCGGACAAGGCGACGCTGCTGGCCTCTCCGGGGTTCGACGCCTCGGTGTGGGAGCTGTGGCCGAACCTGACCGCCGGCGCCGCGCTCCACATCCCGGACGGCGGGACCGTCGCCTCTCCTCGCCGCTTGCTGGCTTGGCTGGCCGAGCAG
>JBCCGX010001180.1:0-3278 GCA_039029035.1 Acidobacteriota bacterium
GCTCGGCATCGTGCGTTTCAGCCGCGGCGACGTGGAGGGCGCCGGCGACTTGTTCGACCAAGCGGCCGAGATGCGGGTCGAGCTGCTTGGCGAGAGCGACGCGGCAACGGCGGAGTCGCTCAACAACCTGGCCTCGGTGCGTTTCCAGCTCGGTGAGCTGGAGGTTGCCGAGTCCTTGTTCCGGCGCGCCCTGGCGACCTATCGCGAGCTCTACGGCGACGACCACCGCGACACCATCAACAACCTCGGCAACCTCGCCACGGTGTTGTTTGCGGCCGGCGATCTGCAAGCGGCCGAGGCCCTCCACCGCCAGGTCCTTGCGGCGCGCCGCCGGCTGCAGGGTGATGACCATCCGGAAGTCGCCGCCAGCCTCAACAACCTGGCCGACATCGAGCGCGCCCGGGGCGATCACGCCTCCGCGATCGCCGATTTCGAGCGCGCGGCCGAGCTCTATGGGCAATCGTTGGGTGCCGCGCACCCACGCCGTGGTGCGGTGCTCCTCAACCTCGGCGACACCTTGCGGGCGGCAGGACAGGCAGCACGTGCCGAGTCCATCTACCGCGAGGCGCTCGAACTCTTTCGGGCGGCCTACCCGCAGGGCCACTGGCGGACAGGTCACGCCTTGATGCGTCTCGGTGAGCTCCTGGCCCAGCGCGATGATTGCGCTGCCGCCGTGCTGTTTTTCGAACAAGCGGTCGTGGTCCGGCAGGCGAGCTATGACGGGGGACACCCGCGCATCGGTGAAGCGCAGGATGCCCTCGACACCTGTCAGGAGAAGCTCGGCCTCAAGGCCGATCGCCGGACAGGAGAGTGATCGACTTGTTGGGGCAAGGCCCCTGGTCCAGCCAGGCGAGAAAGCTCGGCTGCAAGGCGCAGGTGGCGTGACCCACGCTGCCAAGACCGGCTTCGGAGAATCGACCCAGGGCCGCGGCGTCCTCGGCGACCGTGAGGCGGTCGGCGATGGCTGTGACATCGGCGCTGAGGGTCGATCGGGAGGGGGCCGTCGCCGTCACGCTCAGCGGCGCAAAGAGGTTGAAGTCTTCCGTGTCGCCGCTGTCCGGCCAGTCGATCAAGTCCTGCAGAGAAGTGAAGGCCTGGATCACGGCATCCACCTTCCAGGTGACGTCCACCATGGCTTCGGCCCGTCCGTCGACGTCGGCCAGAGCCTCGACCTGCAGCTCACCGGTGGCATCTTGGGTCACGGTGCCGATGCAGGGACTGTCGCAGGGGCTCAAGGTCGGCAGGGGTACGGCGATCCGGCCGGCCGGGGTCTCGACCAGGCGCTCCTCGGCATCCCCGAGGCGTAGGCACCGCAGCTGTAACTCGAGGCTGATCTCGGGCGACACCGTGCTGAACTGGTGGAGTGCGGTCGTGGTCGGATCCTGGGGGTTGAGGTCGGCGATCGCGGTGCAGTTTTGCGCTGGCGCCTCGCTCAAGGCCGTCCAGGTGCAGACGCAATCCGATACGGACTGTACGCCGATTGCCGTCAGATCCATGGCGTAGGTGTAGCCCGCACCGCGCAGCTCAGGATGTTCGATCTCGCCTAGAGAGACCTTGCCGCCACCTTGCTCGTCGAGCCAGGCGGCGAGCTGCGGATCGAGATCGACCGCTCCTTCGAGCTCATAGCCAGGGATGGCCACGAAGTGGCACGACGTCTCCTTGGGACAGCTCAGCTCGATCCGAAAAGGCATCGGAGCGATCAGGTCGACCTCACCTCGGATGAGGCGCAGGGTGTACGCAAGCTGGTATTCGGCGACCGAGAGCAACGCTCCGGGGACGGTGCTCGACGTTGTCTTTCCTGGGGCAGCCCAGGCCGGCGCGGAAGCCACGGGCAGACCTTGGGCGTCGAGCACCAAGAGCTTTACCGAGGTGGTCTCGGTCTCTGCAGGCCAGGCTACCTCGACATTCAAGTCGGCCGCTTCTGCCTGCAGGCTGAGGATTTGCGGCGCCAGGGTCGCCGCTGGGCTGGCCGACGAGGCGGCCAGAACGGTACCAATGAAAATGAACAGGATGGATCGGTAGCTCATGGGAGGTTCCTCGTGCTGTGGACGTAAATGCTTTTGATGACCGGTGCCCTCATCACTAAAGCGGCAACCGGCGGCTGTTTCCCTCATGGGCTACCAGAGTCTATTTTTCAGCCGCCGAGTCTCGGCTCCGATTCAGCTGTGTGAATCGTCTGGCGTCGACGATTCAGTGGGGCGTGGCGCTACGAGCGCTGCAGCCGGCTCGCCGACGCGTCGCGCCCGGCGCGCCCGGCCGGCCAGGCGCTGGCCGCCAGTGCTGCAATGGCGAGTGCTGCCATCGCGGCGCCGATCTGCCAGCCGGCGACGTCGGCGGCTTGGGTCAGAAGACCGCGCAAGATTCGGCTCAGACCGACAGTGAGGACTGCGCCGACTAGAAGGCCCGAAGCCACCGTCCGCATCGACTCGCCGACCAGCAGGCGCGAGAGGTCGGCCGCGGTGGCTCCCAGGGCCATCCGCAAGCTTATCTCTGTTCGCCTTCGGGCGATTCCGAAGGCCACCACGCCATGGATACCGAGGGCCGCCAGCAGCACGGCGGCGAGGGCGAAGAGGGTCAGCAACTGGGCGGTGGCCGCGCGGTTGGCAGTCTGCAGGCCCAGTGCTTCCTTCCCAGTGGTCACGTCATAGACCGGTTGGTCGGGGTCGAGCCGGTGCACCGAGCGGCGAATCGACGGCAAGATCGTCCGCGGCTCAGCCGTCGTGCGCACCGCCAGGTACATCTGGTTGTAGCGCCCGCCTGCCTGGCGGTGGCTGGTGAAGACTTCCGGCGCCGGTGGCAGGGCGAGGCCGCGGTGGCGCACGGTCCGCGCGACGCCCACGATCTCGCAGGGACCGCTGTCGAAGCGTGAGCCGGTCAGGCGCGCCGACTGCCCCAGGACCTCGCGACCGGGAAAGAAGCGCTGGGCCGCCGCTTCATTGACCACCATCGCACACGGACCACCCGAGCGGTCCCGGGCGTCGAGCGGGCGGCCGCGCAGGATGTCGATGCCCAAGGTGGCGAAGTAGTCGTCGCCGATCACCGTGTGGAAAGGGCGTGGCCGGCCATCGTCGCCAGCGGTCTGCGGCAGGTGGAGGTCGGCGCCGAAGAAGGTCCGCGGAGCGACTTGGGTGGCCACAGTGACGCCTTCGACCCCGGGCAGAGTGCCCACATCCTGGGTCAGGGCGGCGAAGAACGAGGGCACGGCGGCGCCGTCGTAGGCTGTGCGCGGCAGGGACAGGCGCATCGAGAGCAAGTGCTCGGCATCGAAGCCGGGGTCC
>JBCCGX010001181.1:0-3275 GCA_039029035.1 Acidobacteriota bacterium
GCGTGCCAGGCACATTGCAGGAAGGCTCGATGCTGGGGATCCATGCGCGATGCATCGCGAGGGCTCAGGCCGAAGAAGTCGGCGTCGAAGTCTTCCAGCCCTTTGACGCGGCCGCGACAGGGCACATAATCCGGATCTGCGGTCCGCTCGGCTGCCACACCCGCGGCGCGCAGAGCCTCGGCGTCGAAACGTTCGATTGACTCCACCCCGGCCCGCAGCTGACGCCAGAACGCCACGGCATCATCACTCCCTGGCAAGCGGCAGCTCAGACCAACGACGGCGAGGTGCGACTCGGCTTCACTCACCAGCCGCCCCGCGGGCTGCCCGGTGCCGCCGGCGGATGGCGCCCTGACGCCGCAGCGGGCGGCGTGCTGGCTGACGCCGCACGGCGCCGACCGACGAGGGTGCGCTACGGCCCAGACAACGGGCCAGGCTGCGGATCGTCGGCCAGCGCAACAGATCGACGATCGACACGTCGTAACCCCGCGATATCAGGCGCCGATGCACACGGGTCAGCTGGAGTGAGTGCCCCCCGGCTTCGAAGAAATTGTCATCCGCGCCGACCCGATCGAGCGCCAGTACCTCGCGCCAGATCGACGCCACTAGAAGCTCAGCCTCGCTGTCCGGAGCGGTATACGCGGTGGCCAGATCCGGGCGCCGCCCGGAGGGTAACGGCAGGGCCTGGTGGTCGAGCTTGCCGTGCGCCGTCAAGGGCCAGCGGTCGAGGCAGAGGATCGCCGAGGGCTGCATGTAGTCCGGCAGCTGACGACCGAGGCGCTCCCTTAGAGCCGGTACCAGCGCCGTGGGATCTTGTCCACCACCGGCCGCCAGGACGACATAGGCCAACAGCCGCTGCTCGCCGCCTTGCTCGCGTAGCCGCACGAGCGCCTGGTGCACCGCCGGATGGTCCAGCAAGACCGCTTCGATCTCCGCCGGCTCGATTCGGAAACCGCGTAGCTGGATTTGATCGTCGACTCGCGCGAGGTAGTCGAGACTGCCATCCGGCCGCTGCCGGACTCGATCGCCGCTTCGATAGAGGCGTGCGCCAACACGACCCAGGCCGGGATGAGGATCGGGGACGAAACGTTCGGCCGTGGCCACAGGATCGCCCTGATAGCCCTGCGCCAGCCCGGCGCCGCCGACATTCAGCTCTCCTGCTACCCCCACCGCCACCGGGCGACTGCGGGGATCGAAGACCCGTAGGGCGAGATCGCTGATGGCGCGGCCGATCGTGCCTTCACCCGCGCCGGTCCGATCGGCGCAACGGACGCGACGAGCCGTGACGTGGACTGTCGTTTCGGTGATCCCATACATGTTGACCAGACGGGGCTTCTGATCACCGTAACGCGTCAGCCAGCCAGCGAGATGCCGTGTCTCTAGCGCTTCACCGCCAAAGATCACCCAACGCAATGCCAGGTTCGTTGTGTCTCTCGCTCTCTCTTCGATCTCCTCGGCACTCAGCTGCGAAAACGCTGATGGGGTCTGATTCAGCACCGTGACCGCTTGCTCGGCGAGGAGACGGCGGAAGCTCGCCGGCGCGCGGCTGACCCCGTGCGGCACCACCACGAGCCGGCCGCCACTCGCCCAGGCACCCCACATCTCCCAAACCGAAAAATCGAAGCCATAGGAATGAAAAAGAGTCCAAACGTCGTCCGCAGCAAAATCGAAGATCTCGGTCGTGGCGCGCAGTAAACGGGTGGCGGCGCCATGGCTCACTTCGACCCCTTTGGGCCGACCGGTCGAGCCGGAGGTGTAAAGGCAGTAGGCAATCTGCTCACGTCGGACCGGTGATCGAGGCGTTCCTCGTGCGCCACTTTCGTTGCTTGGCGCGACCGCACCCCCAACGAGACACAGCGTCGGTAGCATCTCCGCCCAACGCCCGAGAGATTGCCCACCCGCTGAGTCGACGACGACCGCCGCCAGGTCGCTGGTCTGAGCGATGCGCCGCAGACGAGCACTCGGGTGTGCCGGATCCAGAGGGACATAGGCGGCACCGGAGCGCACGATGCCGAGAAGACCAATCAATAGATCGAGCCCGCGCTCGACGCACAAGCCAATCCGATGCTCCGGCGCAGCGCCGACGCGGCATAGGGCTTCCGCCAGTCGGCCGGCGCGTTGGTCGAGATCGTAGTAGGTCAGCTGCTGCTCGCCATGAACCGCTGCCACTGCCTCGGGTGATCGGTGGACGGTTCGAGCCCAAACGTCGCCCAGGTTTTCCGCCGCGGCAACGTCCGTCGCGGTCCCCCATTCGACAAGGAGCTGCTGGCGCTCCGGAGGGCTGAGAAAGCGCAATTGGGATAAGCGCGGGTCAGGCTCGGCCACGAAGCTGCGCAAGACCTCCAAGTAGTGCCCCAGCAGGCGGCGGATCGTCGTTTCGTCATACAGCTCGCTGCGGTACAGCGCCGCCAGCATCTGGACATCGTCGACTTCGGCCATACGCAGGGTCAGATCGAAGAGGGCGTCGCGCTCCGCCAGCGGCAAACACACCGCCTCCATGCCGCCACAATCGATCGACGGCCCGCAACGGCCGACGAAGCTGGCTGCAAGACCTTGGTCTTCTGGCCGCTGCCCCTTCTCCTGCACGAACAGGATGTCGAAGAAGGGCGAGCGATTGGCCTCCCGCCGCGGCTCGAGACGGTCGACCAGCCAAGGGAAGGGGGCGAGTTGGTGCTCGAGCGCATCGAGAACGCTCTGTTGGGTGCTTTCGATCCACTCGTCGACTGTCGGATCCGTTGACGTGTCCGAGCACAACACGACCGGGTTGGTAAAATAGCCCATGACATCGGCCAGGCCGGCCACCTCACGCCCGGCCATCGGTGTGCCGAGGGCCACAGCTCGCTGGCCACTCCAACGGTGGAGCAGGGCCTGGAAAGCGGCCAAGGCGGCGACAAAGACCGTCACGCCACGACGTCGCGCCAGATCGGACAGGGTCGTGCTGAGCTCGACACCGAGCTGTGCAAGGCACGTCGCGCCACGATTCTCAAGCAAGGCCGGCCGTCGACGATCGGTGGGTAGTTGCATCGACGGTGGCGCCGCAGCGAGGCGATCGCGCCAAAAGTTTAGCTGTTGCTCAGCCGCCGCACTGGCCAGCCAGTCCTCCTGCCAGCGCGCAAAGTCCTTGTAGCAGAGGGCCAGAGGCGGCAGGGCAGCCGGTGAGCCGCTAGCCTCCTGCCGCAGCAACGCGGCTAGATCGCGGAGCAGAATGGCGAGGGACCAAAAGTCCGTCACAATGTGGTGGAGGACCAGCAGCAGAACCGAGCCCGCCGGTGCCCCCC
>JBCCGX010001182.1:0-3275 GCA_039029035.1 Acidobacteriota bacterium
CGAGGCCTTGGAAGGCGGGGGCGGCGACGTCTTGCCGGTCGAGACCGCCGGGCGCTACCTCGCTCTCGGTTTCTGGCATATCGTGCCCGAGGGACTGGATCACATCCTCTTCGTCCTTGGCCTCTTCCTGCTCAGTGCTCGCTGGCGCCCCCTGCTGTGGCAAGTCTCGGCCTTCACCTTGGCCCACACCCTCACCCTGGCGCTGTCCACCTACGGCGTCGTCCGCCTGCCGCCGGAGATCGTCGAGCCCTTGATCGCCCTGTCGATCGCCTACGTTGCGATCGAGAACCTCCTCACCAGCGAGCTCAAGCCCTGGCGACCCGTCGTCGTCTTTGCCTTCGGCTTGCTGCACGGCCTGGGCTTTGCCGGCGTCCTCGGCGAGCTCGGTCTGCCCCAGGAGCAGCGCTTCACTGCCCTCCTCGCCTTCAACGTCGGCGTCGAGCTCGGCCAACTGGCGGTGCTGCTCGCCGCCTTCGCCCTGGTCGGCTGGCTGCGTGATCGGCCGCAATATCGAAGTTGGGTGGTGATCCCGGGGTCGATCGCCATTGCATTGATGGGTCTCTATTGGGCCGTAGAGCGAGTATCGGGCGGCTGATTGCAAGGTGATCCTTTTTGTAATACGCTCGTATTACGAAAAGGAGCCAACGATGAGCACACGAACTGTGAGATTGGATGCCGACGCTGAGAAAGTTCTCCGAGAGGTGACCAGTAGCACAGGCTGGACGATCTCGACGACCCTGAAAGAGGGGCTGATGGCCCTCCGCGAGCGACTGAGCGAAGCCTCGGCGAAGAAGCCCTACGAGATCTACGAATCGCTGGATCTCGGACCCGGTGGCTACGCGATCGCTCCGTCCACTGAGTCGCGGCGTGGTGTGCAAGAGGCGATCCGCCGGAAACTCGGGCGTTGATTCTCGTTGACACGGGACCCTTTGTGGCACTTTTCGATCCACGGGATGCCCTGCATGCCCGGTGCCGAAAGGTGCTGCGCGAGATACGTCAGCCCTTGCGAACGACGGTTCCCGTTCTGACCGAGGTCTTCCACATGCTCGGCCCTGGAAGCCAGGGCTCGGATCGCCTGCGGGATTTCATTCTGCGGGACGGCGCTTCGGTCTGGTTCATGGGCTCCAACGAAATTCTCAGGTCTTTCGAGCTGATGGAGCAATACGCCGACCATCCCATGGACTTGGCTGATGCTTCTCTGGTCACGGCGGCCGAAGCGTTGGCAACCCGGCAGGTCTTTACCCTGGACCGATCCGATTTCTCCACCTACCGAATCCGGCGAGGGCATCGCCTCGAGGCGGTCGAGATCATCGGCTAATCCCCCGAAAGTAATTTCGATACAACGGGCGGCCTCGTGCGTCTACCCCGGATGATGGGCATCGTGACGCAAATCGAGACGACTTCGCCTTTGGAGCGACTGGAAGCTCTCTACGCCGATTGTGGCGCTGAGATCTACCGCTGGGTGCTCGGCATGCTCGACCGTCCGGAGGACGCCGAGGACGCTGTGCAGTCCCTGTGGGTGAAGCTGGCTCGTGACTCGCATCGGCTCGACGAGGTGCGCGATCTATCCGCCTATTTGTGGCGGTCGGCGCGCAACCATGTCTACAGCGAGCTGCGGCGTCGCGCTCTGGAGCGTTTGTGGACGCCACCGCTGTCGGAGGACCACAGTGAGTGGCTGACCGCGGCGGACGAGTCCGGCGTGACGGCCGACGACCTGCGTGACGTCGCCGGCGCGGTGCGCCACCTGCGCCCCAAGCTGCGCGCCGTGGTGCTGCTGGTCGGCTTCGCCGGCTGCACGGTGGACGAGGCGGCTCGCCGTCTCGAGATCCCCCGCGGCACCGCTGCCAGTCGTTATCACGCGGCCCTTCGAAAACTGAAGAAGAACCTGGGAGTCGAGGAGACGGATCATGCCTGAGCGCCCCTCAGTTCGTCGCCATCCCCGCCAGGGCAACGCCTCTCCCCACGAGAGCGATCCCCTGCACCAGCGTCTGCGTCAACTGCGTATCGAAGGCCCGCCGCCGACCCTGGCGACACGGGTCTCGGGCGCGGTGCGCGAAACCCTGGCCGACCAGGCCCGGGTGCAGTCAGCCGGCCGGCTCGGCTGGGGGCTCGAGGCGCTGTGCGTCGGGGCGATCTTGCTCTGCCTTCTCGCCCTGCCAGCCATTGCCCCGAACGGGCACGACGACCGGCAGGCCGCTCCCGTTGCCACTCTGGACTCGGACCTGGTCCGCCAGCTCGATCTCGATGACGACCTGGCAGCCAACGTCCGCCTCCGCCTGGCCTTCCAGGCGGAAGCCCATACCCGCCAAAGGACCCACCATGTCTACAACCGCAACCTCTCCCTCTGAAGTCAAGAAGCCCCTCGCCCGGCGCCTGTTGCGCCTCGTGCTCATTCTGGCCGCTCTCACAGGGTTGGCCTGGGCGGCAGCCCTGTGGGCGATCGAGAGCAAAGTCCGATCGGCGCGCGAGACGGCCGGTAACGACCTGCAGCGTTTTGTCGATCTCGTGCCGGCGGAGCTGCCGGAAGGCACCCTCAATGCCAGCGACTACCTGGAATCGGCGGTGATCCTGGCCGAAGGGCAGCAAGCCATCGGCGTCAACCGTGCGAGTCATCTGCCGCCGGAGGCCCATGCCATGATCGAGCGCTTGAAGACGCTCGACAGCGACCTGGCAGCCCCGGCGGCCGACGATCTGGCGAGCTTTCGCCCGGTGGTCGAGAGCCTCGCGCTGCCGCTCGAGGTGCTCGACGAGGCGTGGGATCGAGGCGTGATCGACTCGCGCTACCCGACCAACTATGAAGGGGTGCCAGCGGCGATCGTCATCCCCAACCTGGTCGCTCGCCTGCGCCTGGCCAAGGTTCTGCGGGTTCGCGGCCTGCTCGCTGCAAGCGACGGCCGGGCGGCCGAGGCCTGGCAGGACGCTGTCCTGCTCTACCGTTTCGCCGATTGGACGACCCACGAGGTGCCGACCCTGATCAACGCGCTGATCGGTCGCGCCATAGCGCTTCAGGGCGCCCGCTTGACCCAGGCGCTGCTCGCCACCGCGCCGCCGGACGCCGCTACCCGCCAGCGTCTGTTCGACGAGGCGCGGCGCAGCGACCCGAGAAGCCTGTTTTCTCGCGCCTATCAGTTCGAGATCTCGGGTCTCTTTCTCTCGCTGCAGGACCGGCGGGTCGATCAGCTCCCTCTCGGTCTCCGTTCGCGTGGCCTGGTCGAGCGCTTCGCCCTGACCCGTCAACCGTGGCGCCGCCTCAACGCGGCGCTCTACCTGGAAGC
>JBCCGX010001183.1:0-3263 GCA_039029035.1 Acidobacteriota bacterium
GCCGCCAGGCGTGCGCGGGCGGTCGCCAGGTCGCTCGCCGAGTGGAGTTCGATGTACGCGTCGCTCAAGGTCATGCGCAGCAGATCGGTGATCGCCGGATCGTCTTCGATCAACAGGATTGCATTCATTGGCCAGTCCCCGCATCGGGTGGTGGCAGCGCCACTTCGAAGCAAGCGCCTTGCTGGCGCGGAACATAGGTGCAGGATCCGCCGTGCAACTCGGCCAACATCTTGACGATGGCGAGCCCCAACCCCCATCCCTTGCCGTCGGCTTCGTGGATTCGATGGTAGCGCTCGAAGAGGCGCAGTACGTCGGCGTCGGCGATACCCGAGCCGTCGTCGCAAACCGAGACAACGACGTGCGGCGAGCCGCCTTCCGGGTGCTCCCGGCGAGCAGTGAGCTCGATCAGGGTCGCACCCCGGGCATGGACGAGGGCGTTGCGGACCAGGTTGGTGAGGATCTGGCGTAGGCGTAGAGGGTCGGCTTGGGCCTCCAGCCCGTCGGCATCACCGATCAACTCGATCCCGTGGCGGCGGGCGATGGGCTGGAAGGTGTCGACCACGGCATCGAAGAGCGGATCGAGGGCCGTTGGCTCGGGTGCGAGGCTCAAGTCCTGGCCCGTGGCCTTGGTCATCGCCAGAAGATCGTCGAGGATCGCCTGCACATAAAGCGACTGCCCGAGCAGCTCCGAGGCGATCCGACGCCGCGCCGCGGCGTCGCGCGGGGCGTCCTCTTCCAACAGGATCTCGGCGTAGCCCCTGATCACCGTCATCGGGGTGTTGACGTCGTGGGCCAGGCCGGCGACGAGGGCGCGCTCGTCCTCGATCCGCTGGCGCTTCTCGGCTTCGAGCTCGTCGATCCGGTCGCCCATGCGGTTGAACGCTTCGTACACGTTAGCAAACGCGTCTCGCTGGCTGATCTCCGGCAGGCGAGCCTCTTGATCACCGGCGCCATAGGCATCGAGCACCGCGCGAAGGGTCTCGAGGCGGCCGAGGATCGGCGCGGCGAGGCGCCGCGACAACAACAAGCCGACGGTGAAGGCGCAGAACAGCGTTGCGGCGAGAATACGCACGACCTCGTCGAGATGGCGCCAAAAGCCGAGGCGACGGTATTCGACAACGAGGATCTGCGCCCCGTCGAGTCGCACCGCGCCGAGGATGCTGCGGAATCCCAGAGTGCCACCGAATTGGACCTCGCTGTGGTTACCGGTCGCGGTGAGCAGCTCGTGGCCGGACTTCAGCAGAGCCTCGTGCGGCGCCGACTCGGAGCTGATCGTGACCGATCCACGGTCGTCTCCCACGACCCACCGGCGCTCGGCGGGGATAGCCCACAGGCTATCCAGGACCTCGTCGATTCGCGTGGCTTCGAGGGGCGAGTCGGCGAGCTGCTCGGCCCCTAGGCTCAAGCTGCGCCGCAGGTTGTCACCGCCGAGATCGATGGCCAGGCGGATCGCGGTCCGACCGACCGTGAGAATCATCAACAGGCAAGTCACCGCGGTCGCCGCGGCGATGAGTCCCAGCAGCCGACCGTGCAGGCGAGGCCCGGTCCTTCGGCCCACGGAGGGGTTTCGATCGCTTACAGGTGGCACGACTTCGAGTTTGCCACAGGCGTTCTCAGCCGCGGCGTGTGTCGAGCCGCCTGTCACAAAACCACAACATTTCCGCAGCGCTGCCGCACGATGCCCGGGCGACGATCCTCGGCAGAGGCGGCGCGCTGCCGTCTCGATTCAAAAAACCGAGAGATTCCAAGGAGATTAGCCATGTCGAAAACGAAGCGAATGCGGCTCGCGCGCGTCCTGTGGATTGCAGCCGTCTGGATCGTATGGAGTGTCGGTAGCGCGTCGGCGGCGACCGAGGGAGGTCCCGCCGAGCTGGCTGGCTCGTGGACGATGATCCCGGAGCTCAGCGACGATCCACGTGAGGTGCTCGAAGAGCGCCTCGAAGAGCGCCAGTCCGAAGGGCGGCCGGGTCGTCGCCTGGCAGCAAAGCGACGGGCCAAGAAGGCGAAAAAGAAAATCGAAGAGGCGCGCCAGTCCTTCGCCGATTATGAAAACTTGGAGATCGTCGTCGAGGAAGCGACGCTGACACTCACCGACGCCAAGGGCGTGGAGCACACGATCTACCTCGACGGGCGAGAGGTTGCCGAAGCCAGAGGATCGCGTCAGTCGTCGGGCCTGTGGCAAGACGGGCGACTGGTGGTGACGCAACAGACGGAGCGTGGCGAGGCGCAGCAAGTCTTCCGCTTGAAGGATAGCCAGCTGCACGTCGAGACCACCTTTGCAGGCGATCGATCCAAGGGCCTGACCCTGCGTCGGGTCTACGGACGCGAGACGCAATAGGAGCCGCGCCATGGATTCCATCAAGGGTTGGTTCTTCGGCCTGCTGCTGGTCGCCGTGGCGGCGGAGCTCCTGTGGGCCTGGTGGCGCAAGAAGAAGGTCTTCGATCTGCGTGAATCGCTGGCCAATCTGGCCATCATGCTCGGCAACAACCTGCTGAAACCCGTTTCTCTGGGGTGGAAGTATCTGGTCTTCCACCTGCTCGAGCCGCACCAGCTGATCGATCTTCCGGCGACGCCGCTGGTTTTCCTGGCGACCTTTCTGGCGGCGGACTTCGCCTACTACTGGTTCCATCGCTTGAGCCATGAGATTCCACTGCTATGGACCATCCACCACACCCACCATTCGAGCCAGGCGATGAATCTGACCACGGCGGTGCGCCTCAATTGGCTGGGCAACTTCATCAGCCCGCTGTTCTTCGTGCCTTTCGTCCTGCTCGGCTTCTCGCCTGAATGGCTGGTCGCCTCACTGGCGCTCGGTCTCTTCTACCAGTTCTTCCTCCACACCGAGGCGATCGGGCGTCTGGGCTGGATCGAGGGCAAGTTGTTCAACACGCCGTCGGCCCATCGGGTCCACCATGGCTCGAACGAGCGTTACGTCGACAAGAACTATGGCGCCGTCTTGGTGATCTGGGATCGCCTCTTCGGCACCTACGAGCCGGAGACCGAGCCGGTGGTTTACGGCGTGACGACCGGGGCGGTGGGATACAACCCGATCAAGATCGTGCTGCATCCGGTGCTCGAGTTCCTGCGCGGCAATTGGAAGCGCGAGAAGGCCATCCTGGCCCAGCGTCGATCGGAGTAGGAGTGTCGATCAGAGTAGGAGCGTCGGTCAGAGTAGGGCGGTGGTGCGAATCGGTCAATCGTCCTCGGCGAACAAGGGCCGGTCGCCGAGGGCGGTGCGGAAGGCCCATAGGATGAACACGAC
>JBCCGX010001184.1:0-3263 GCA_039029035.1 Acidobacteriota bacterium
CCGAGGAACAACACGACCCAGATAATGACCGAGCGATTGCCGGATTCGAGCCCGTAGAGCAAGCTCTCGACGGTGCGGTTGGCGACCAAAGTTCCGATCAAGCCGACCGCCAGACCGACGCCGACGACGAGCGCCAGCTCTTTGAGCAGAAGCTTGGCGACATCGAGTCGCTGGGCTCCGAGGGCCATGCGCATGCCGAGCTCCGGCCGGCGCTGCTGGACCAATGTGCTGGTGACGCCGTAGACGCCGATCGCCGCCAGAATCAGCGCCAGAACGCCGAAGAAGCCGAGCAGGCCGACACCCATCCGGGTCGCCCACAAGGTGGCCTTGATCACGTCGTTCACCGGCCGCAAACCTTGTAGGGGCAGGTCGGGATCAATCTCCCGGACTTCCCGGCGAATCGCCGGGATCAACGCTTCGGGCTTGCCCTGGGTCCGGATGTAGAGCGCCAGGTTCGACGAGTAGCGCTGGGAGAAGGGCATGTAGATATAGGGCTGTGGCTCCTCGTTGAGCTCGACATACTTGGCATCGCGGGCGACGCCGACGACCTCCATGTGGAACTCTTCGTCGTCGAGCCGGATGCGCTTGCCGACCGCATCGTCCCCCGGCCAGTAGCGCTGCGCCATGGTTTCGTTGACGATGGCGACGAACTGACTTTCCGCGTGATCCACCGGACCGAAGCTGCGGCCCTTGACCAAGGGGGTACCGATCGTCTCGAGGTAGTCGTCGGCAACATAGTTGGTGCGGATCAGCACCCCATCATCGGGATTCTCCTGCCCTTCGAAGTAGGTCTGACTCAGGAAACCGAAGTTGTTGAGCAAGCGAACCTCCCCGAGGGTCGCGTTCTCGACCCCCGGCAAGGCATTGAGCTTCTCCAGGATCCGATCGACCAGGGCGCGACTCTGCGATTCGTCGCGGTCGGCGCGGCCGACTTGGATCGATCCCAGGATCAGTTTCTCGGCCTTGAAACCGGTCTCGATCTGGTAGGCGTTGTTGAGGCTGGTCAGGAACAGCGCCGCACCCACCAGGCAGACGAGGCAGAGGGAAATCTGGCCCACGATCAGCAGATTTCGCATCGTCCATCGACGGTTGCCACCGGTCGGCGTACGCTCGGTCTTGAGGGACGACACCAGATCGAGCTTCAGCGCTTGAAAGATCGGCACCAAGCCGACCAATACCGCAGTGAGCAGGGAGATCGTGAGGGCGAAGAGCAGCACGGTCGAATCGAGACTCAGGTCGAGCGAGCCCTCGAGAAAGTTGGGGGGCCGAATGCTCCACAGAAACTGAACGCCCCATTTCGCCACCGCCAATCCGACCAGGCCGCCGAGTAAACCGAGTGCCAGGCTCTCGGTCAGAAGCTGGCGGATCAGGCGGCCGCGGCCGGCGCCGATCGACAAGCGGATGGCAATCTCACGCTGGCGCTCCGCCGCTCGAGCCAACAGGAGGGTTCCGAGGTTCACACAGGCGAGCAGCAGGACCATACCGGCGCCAACCGCGAGAACGGTTCGGGCGCGCAGCTGTGTGCCGCGCCGAGCCGGGTCGGTGAAGATCTCGGCGTGCCGGAGAAGGGTCAGCCCCCAGCCCTTGTTGGTCTGCGGGTACTCTTCGGCCAGCCGCGTGGCCAAACCCTGGAGAGCGCCGCGGGCTTGATCGAGCTCGACACCAGGCGCCAGCCGTCCGATCACATTCAGCAGCCGGCCGCTGCGCTGCGGCAACATCGCGGCAAAGCCGGGCTGGGCCACCTGCTGGAACATCGACAGCGGAATCCAGGCCTCCATGGCCTCGGCCCGGCCTGTTCCCTTGAAGCCTTGCTGCGCGACGCCGATCACGGTGAAGGGGTGTCGATTGATCGTGACTTCGCGACCGACGATGTCGGGATCGCTGGCGAAGAGGCGCGTCCACAGGCCGTGGCCGAGGACGATCACCGGGTGGCCGCCCGGGTTCGTATCGACTTCCGGTGTGAGCGTCCGGCCTATCGCGGCGTCAACCCCGAGGAGCTCGAAGAAATTGCCCGACACCGCTGAGGCAACGATTTGCTCGGTCGTATTCTCAAACGCCAGGGTCGTGCCCATGAAACGGGTCGCCAACAAGCCGCTGAAGGCGTCGTTGTTGTCGCGGTAGTCCTCGAAGTCGGGGAAGGACAGCGGGAAATAGCGTCCTTCCGCTTGATCGAAGGTGGCGTAGAACGCAATCAAGCGCTCCGGCTCATCGACCGGCAGAGACCGCAGGAAGAAGGCGTTGATCAGAGTAAAGATCGCCGTGTTGGCACCGATCCCGACAGCCAACGACAGGATGGCGGCCAAGCCCAGAAGACGATTCTTCCGCCGCAGGAGCATGACCAGGCTGTAGCGAATGTCCTTCCAGAAGTCGTTCACGATCTCCGAACCTCCGTTCGTGTCGGTACTCTCAGACAGTGTGGGGGAGCGATTTCGAAGAAACCGGTGAGCCAGAGAATTATACAAGCAGAGTGGTGTCCAGCGACTCGAATCCCGGAGATTCGTCGCTGCCATGGGAGCCCACCCCGCGATCCGTGGCCGCCGGGGGTGCGGGGCGCCTCTTCAGGGTGGTGATGTGCGCGGCCGGGCCGCTTTGAGGTGCGCGGCCGGGCCGCTTCTAGGGCTGGCTCTGAGCCGCCTCGGAGGGATATCGGGTGATCGTCACGAAACCCTCCGGCAGGTCGTCAGTCCAGGACCGGTCGAGCCGTTCCTCCGTCTCTGCCAGCAAAGTGTCGAGAAACGCTTCGACGGCACGGCAGAGGGTCTCGTAGCCGAGCTGCGCGACCGCTCCACCCTTCGACCAGGAGTGCACTTTTTCGATACCCCAGACTCCCGGCAGCATCCCTTCCAGAGCGTTGAAGCTGCCATGCGCCAGGTCGGCGAAGCTGACGAAATACGACTCAGCCGGCAGCTCCGCCAAGATCTCCGGCGCGGTCCGCTCCTGTCCATTGGTGCCGATCTTCTCCGTCATGATCACGTAAGAAGCGTTCAACCGATCCGCTTCGAGGTGGGATGCCGCTTCAGCGCCCTGGTACAGACCCGCCGCGCTCAAGGGATTGGAGCTCAGACCCAAGACGAGTCGGACGTTCTCGTGCCGCAGCTGCATACGGGGCGCCAGCTCGGCGCCGTAACTCCAGGTGAAGATGGCGACCCGGGCTGCATCGACATAGGGTTCCTTCTCCAGGCTTGTGAGCGCGAGCTCCAAATCCTGCAGGTGAGTGGCGAAGGTCGCAAGCTTGTCCTCTGCGGTTTTGATCGCCCAGGGGC